>JBJOFM010000026.1:0-6544 GCA_046048755.1 Bacteroidota bacterium
CTCTTAGGGTATATAAATTATTTAAAATAAAAAAGTGTACCCGATTAGGTGCTGTTTTGTGATTTTTCGGGTGTGTAATTGCCTGAATTAGCAGTAGTTGCGACTACCCAACTGGCTTGAAACCTTCAAATGCGTTTAAGCAGTTTTTGCAGTAATGCATGGATCTACATAGGGTAGGACCGAAAGGTGTTTTCATTTCGGTATTTCTGCTGCCGCAATAGGGACAGGGGGTATCGCTCAACACATTCAACTCCAAGTACCCCTCAAACCGAGGTGGAGGAGCTAAGCCATGCTTTTTTAACGCCGCTAATCCCTTTTCACTAATCATGTTGGTGTTCCACTGCGTTTTGAAATTGGTGCTCACATCGATGTTCGCAATACCTTTTTCTGATAATTTGTCCTTCACCAACTGTTCCATGATTTTTAGCGCTGGACAGCCACTAAACGTGGGAGTTAATTCTACCCAAACGGATTCTGTGGAATCCAAAGAGCTTTCTATCCGAATATCGGTAACAATCCCGAGATCCACGATGGAAATCGTAGGAATCTCGGGATCCATAACCTCGTCAAGCCAAGCTTGTATTTGATCTTTGTTTAAATTCACGGATAGAATTGAATTGTTAACGAAAAGTACTTCAGTAGTAGATTTTACCAGTCCGCAGCAGGATCAATGCGGAAAACTTCAGACATTTCCTCCAATAAAGGTTGAAGGTGTGCCGTGTGTTTACCAAATCTACCTCCAAAAATGGGTTCAACAGCGTCCATTGCAGGAACGGTGTACCCCATAGCAGTTAATATGTGGCTAGTTTTTTCGTACCAAGCATTGCGCAAAGCTAGTTCGCCAGCAAACATTTCTACTTCCATCAATTCCTGTTCGTAATTACCCGGTTCAAAAATCCCTAACGCATAAGGAAACACCTCGTTGATGCTATTTTGAATGCGCGTGAAACTCTCCTCATTACCATTTGCTAATTGCTTTAACCAGGTGTCGGCATGCATCGTGTGGTATTTGATTTCGCCGCGATATTTTCTTGCCACCATAGCCAACGGTTCGTAGATGCTGTTGGACAACATTTCAAATCGCAAAGCCTCAGCATGATCGAAAAAGAAATGTCGAACCAAACTAAAATCATACTCACCAATAGGCAATTCAACCAACTGACAATTATGGAATTGATTGTCGTTTCTTGTAAATGCCACGATATCGGGTTCGCTTTCCCCTAACTCATGAAGCAATTCATACAACGCCAAGGATTGACCCACCTTATCTTGAGCCATGCTACTAAAAGCAATATCTTCCTCAAGCATGGGTCCCAATCCGGTCCATTCGCTGTTTCTATGTCCAATAATCAACTGATCATCAGCCATTTTGTAGAGCATTTCTTTTAGCCCTTCGATGTGTTTTTCGGTGATTTCCATTAGGCGTTTGTCCTTTCTTTGTAGGCCTGGATTCGGTCCATTACTTTATAAGCTTCGGGTTCGCGGTAGGTTTTGCTGGTGGTAGTTTCAAAAATATCAGCATCCTCATAATCGGTAGCGAAGATATTTTCTGAGCGTACTATCCATAAATTTACCGCTTTACCGCGTCTGCAAAATTGTTCTTTAGCGAAAATCATGGCCATTTCTTCGTTGGATGCATGTACGGTTCCTACGTGCTGATGGTGTGTACCTCGTTTGATTTGTTGGAAAACTTCGTAGGTTTCCAATTGATCCATGGGTTGTTGTACGCCATCGGTACGTTCGTCATCCAAAGAGGCACGATTGATGCGGGGGTCAATAGATTTAACAATCATAGCAATTGGGATTACGATAATGGGGTTACGTAACGAGCTTCTTTGCGTAAAATGGCTTTGCGGACCCAACGACCTTTTTCTTCGGCCATTCTTCGTACCGCCAAACGCTCCTTATTGCAAGGTCCGTTTCCATTAATTACTTGTTTAAACACGTCCCAGTTGGGTTCTGTATATTCCCACTTGCCTGATTCTTCGTTTTTACGCAAGTTAGGGTCGGGTAGGGTTAATCCTAAATCCCAGATTTTGGGAACATACATATCCAAAAAGGTTTGACGCATATTATCGTTGGTATCCATTTTTACTTTCCAACGCATCAATATTTCGGTGTGTTGCGAAGCCTTGTCCGATGGGCCAAAGAAATGCATGATGGGTTCCCACCAACGGTTCAATGCATCTTGAACCATTTCTCTTTGTTTTGGTGTTCCCGTTGCCAAGAATACTACGTTATCGTGTCCGTATTTTAAGTGGAAACTCTCTTCGGCACAAATCCGTTCCAAGGCACGACAATAAGGACCATAACTACCTTTTGAATTGGCTAACTGGTTTACGATTGCACCGGCATCGATTAACCATGCAATCACTGCAGAATCTGCCCAAGTAACTGCTGGATAATTAAATACGTTGGAATATTTGCTTTTACCCGAAATTAGGTCGTTTACCATATCTTCTCTGCTTTTACCCAAAGTTTCCGCGGCAGAATACAACAATTGTGCGTGTCCGATTTCGTCTTGAACTTTGGCCATCAAGGCTAATTTCCTACGAAATCCAGGCGCACGGGTAATCCAAGTTCCTTCAGGCAAGGCACCAATTACCTCGGAGTGAGCGTGTTGCTCAATCATACGAATTAATTGTTTGCGATACTCTTTGGGCAACCAATCTTTGGGCTCGATTTTATCACCTGCGGCGATTCGAGCTTCAAATTCGGCCAACTTAATGGGATCCTCATCGGCAATCAACGAATTGGCTCCGTTGTTTGTGTTTTCGATGTAAGCATTTCCGTACATAGTTATAAGTGTTTAATTTTTTTGTAATCCTGATAAAATGAAATTGGTTAGGTTGTCTGCAATTTCCGAAGGTTGCATTTCGCCGTCGGGCTTATACCATTCGCCCACCCAGTTTAGGGTTGCCAAAACCGTAAGCGTAGCAAATTTGGGATCTACGTCCTTGAATAACCCTTCGCGATTGCCCAATACCATTATTTTTCTAAATTCTCCTTCGTAAGCGTCGCGTTTGGATATAAACAATGTGCGTTTCTCGGCGGTTAAATGTCGCCATTCGTGCACAAATAAATGGGTAGCATCTAAATTTCGAGTAATTACGGCTATGTGGTTTTTTACGGCAATTCGGAGTTTTTGGATGGCATCAAAATAGATATCGTTTACCTCTTTAATTCCCAATTCTAAATCGGCCGCCAAGCCAAAACAAGTGGATTCAAGTAATTCCTCTTTGTTTTTTAAGTGGTTGTATAAACTGGCCGCTTCAATTTCTACCGCCGAGGCGATATCCCGCATGCTGGTATTCAAATATCCTTTGCGCCGCATAAGTCGAAGCGCCTCAGTAAATATTTGTTCTTTACGGGTCATTAAATTCAAAACTAACTAACACTTGTTAGTTTTCCAAATTTAAGTCGATTTATTTTAACATTATTCCACCAACCATTTCAGAGGTTTGTCGATGCCTTCCACTTCTACGAAGTACAATCCAGCGGCTGGAGCAGTTAACTCCAGACGATCTTGATCGGCCGATAAACGGTGAACAGAAATGCATTTTCCCAATGCGTTGTAAACAGCGATGGATCTGTCTTTGGCCGGACCTTGAATCCATACCGTACAGCCGCTTCCCAACTCTGTGGGGTTGGGGAAGAGATGCACGCGCAACGATTGGGTGAGGGACTCTACCGACATTAACCCTACATTAATAGTGGTTAATACCAACGTATCGCTGCAGGCACCTACCGTGCCGATTAACCGAGGGGTGTATTTTCCGGTATCGAAATAGGTATAGCTGACGTTCTTTCCGGTGGCCGTGTCGTTGGGAGCTTTGTTTTTATCCCCAAACAACCAGGTGTATCGGGTGGTGGCCAAGGTGTTATTTAGCCCTTCAAAATTCACTACCAAGGGGGGCTTACCCATCACTGTGCTGATGTTGGCGCTGATGTCTAACACGGGGGGAAGGATTTCTACCTTGCCTTCGTGTTGCACGGAGCAACCCTCGGTGGAAAGGCTGTACCGGTACACCGGGTAAATGCCAACTGCTGATTTTTTAGGATATACCAAACCGTTGCTGCTGATGTTCAATCCAGCCAAAGGAGAGTACCAGGAGCCGATAGTGGTGTCCGCGCCACCAGAACCGCCGGATCCACCAGAGCCTCCAGAATTAAACTTAAACTCCTTGGGCGCTTCCCAAACCTTGGTTTCTTTGCATACGGGACCAACAGATACTAATGTGTTTTTCAGGGTGTCGATCACTTGGAAGGTGTCCGATAGCGTTTTCACGCAACCCGAACTTTCAATTTGGTATTGGATGGCTATGGAGTGTGGGTATTTTCCGGGGATGTTCAAGGAAATTAAGGTGTCCTTGCCTTGACTGCTGCTCCAAACACCACCGGCAGGCGTAGCCCGTAAACTCCCCAAGGATAGGGTTTTCATTCCTTTGCAGATGAGACTGGGCAAGGGTTTAACCCGGATTTGGGTGGTATCGATAAAGATGTCTGTAGTAAAATTGCTTACGCACCCATCCTGGGAGGTAAATGTGGAAAGTACTTGGTATTTAGGTCGGTTGTAAAAGTATTTGAAGATCTGTTCCTCGGCCAAAAATTCCACTTCGTTGGCATCGTTGATTACGGTGTATCCGCCTTGCACAAAACTATTGGAATACGGCGACAACGCTCCCAAGCTGAGGGTATCAGGGTTGCAACGCTCCAAAAAGGTTTCTTGTTGCAAAAAGTAGATGGTATCCACGGGTAGAATAAAGGATTTACTCATCACACACCCACTGTCGTCGGTGAGGGTCAGTTTGATGGTGGAACCTGCGCTTAATCGAACCGCGAGGGTATCAGGGTGGTTGGGTTCTACTTTTTTGCCATTCACTTCCCATGCATAAGCGATGTTAGATTTAAACTTTTGCATGTTTTTAGGGAAGTAAACCTTGGTGGAATCCGCCAAACACACCGAATTTCGGTTGAGTTGGAAGTCCAATCCGGGCCACAGTTTTTTCATGTCCAAGGAGTCCATCACGGTTTTACCGCTGCATTTGCAACTGGCCAATTGGGGGATTACATAACACTTAACGAAGTATTTTTCGGGGAGCAATCCATCATAGGTGAAGCTGTCGTTGGTGGACGTGAAGATGGCCGGGGAGGACGGGGATTTCTCGTGCAGCGACCAAGTGAGTTTCACGGGCACATCGGTATTGGCTCCTTTAAAAACGGCTTTGAGATTATTGCAACCGTTGGTGGTGACTTCAATTTCTGGGTTGATGGGTTTATAGACGTAAACGGGCACAGAACGAGCTGCTTCGCCGCGGGTCCAATTGGAATCAGCATGTACTCGGAGGGTGACAATACCCGGTGCGGAAGAATTATCGCCTTTTTTTGCCACCACTTTCAATCGGAAGGTGGGGGTGGAGTTACCGGTACTGTAATTGGTGGTCACGGAAGCATTGGGGAAGTTGCCGGCTAAGGAAGCGGTGTAGGATTCGCGGACTTTTGGGACGGTAGTTTTGATGTTGGTAATTACGGAATCACCCTCGCACAGCATGATTTTTTTGGGTAGCACGAACAATGGAAAAATAGCATATTCAAAACTATCGATTTTATACATTAAATCAGGTCCTGTCCACATCCCCTGATGCAAGATAGAAAATCCCAAATACCGCCATTGGCCGCTACTATTTTTTCGATAATGGTGGGCTTTGATGGCAAACCGTACGTATTGCCAGGGTTTAGCGGAGGTAAAAACCATGTCTCCGGTTTGGCTATTAAAATAAAATCCTTGAGCAGGGGTGGTATTGGGATTGGCCACGCAATTGTTGCTCTTATCTGGGCAAAAGGAATAGGCGGGTAAGGTAGCGGAATACCCCGGTTTGTAGGAATTGACAATGTAGGAATTTTCAGGTTCTACCAATTCCATAAAAAGAGAATCTCCGTATTTGCCATACACTCCGGGATTATAATAATTGGACGCTGGGAAGTTGGCAGAATCATAATCAGCAAATTTGCTCATGGCACAATTGGCAAATACCAAGCTTTTTTCGTTGGTGGTTAATTCCTTGAGGTATAAACGCGTTCTGGAAACGGGTGATTGTTCTATAGATACCATGGCATGATTTGCTTTTGAATTTTGCCTATAACCACTAAATGTCCTAGCAGTGAAATCGCAATGGAAGTCCAGAAATGAGGAATTTGTATTAATACTAGATTTTACTATCGGATTATTCAAATCCAGCGTACATCGAAATTGGTTTTTGTAGAAATTGTGAGGTAATACTCTTCTATAGTTTAACCAAGTATTACTGGTATCTTTTTGACTAAAATAATAACCATACATAAATTTTGCAGGTATGGTTACAGAATTTCCAGAAGAATCGATGACTTTGAAGGAAACTGCAGTGTCGGAATTAATTCTGAAGGAATGGGTATTATTACTTGTTTGAATGGCAGCTGTAGTTGACATCAATAGTTGAATATCCACTTGGTATTTTGGACCACCTAACGGAGTTACCTCAACCCAACCACCTACGGTAACATCTAT
>JBJOFM010000027.1:0-8581 GCA_046048755.1 Bacteroidota bacterium
GCATAAGACAATAAGTAAACAAACAACATAAACCCAGAGGTTTCTGTTGCTATCAATACATACATTAACAAATAACCTGCATGGGCAATGGAACTGTAAGCAAGTGTTCTTTTAACCGATGATTGTTTTAATGCGGCAATATTCCCCCACAGTATGGTTAAAATAGCAATCGCTACAATCCAATAATCCCAATCCGATTTTACCCCACCAAAAGCAAGCATCAACTTTGAAAACGCAACAAATGCTGCTGATTTAACCACGGTTGACATAAACGCCATTACTCTATTTGGACTTCCTTCATATACATCGGGAGACCAAAAATGAAAAGGCGCAGCAGAAACTTTAAACAACAATCCAATTGAGACCAATACAAGACCGATTCGAATCATAACGGGTGTAGACATCCCTTCTAGGGCATGCATAAAGCTTGGCTTTAAACCGATGGCTTGCAATTCCATTGTACCAGTACCACCATACAAAAAGGCAATACCCAATAAAAAGATTGCCGTTGAAAAGGCTCCCATTAGGAAGTATTTTATGGCTGCTTCATTGGATGATAATCTTTCTCTATCGCTACCAGCAAGCACAAACAAAGGAATTGAGAGCGTTTCAAGTCCTAAAAATAGTACTACCATATGTTGATAAGCAACCATCATAATTGCTCCAATAGTAGCAAACAACATTAGTCCTATCCTGTCGGTTCCTACTTCATTGTTCTTGGCAAAAATCCATAAAACAATGGCTACAACAAATGTAATTAGGGCCGAAAACAAATACTCCGATGGGCCAAAGTACAACATGTTTTTTGGAGCCCATGCGGACAATCCTTCTAATTGCAACCAACCTTTTGCGGAAGCCACACTTAATACCGAACTAAACAACAACAATATGGAGCTTAGATATCCAAATTTCGTTTCTGATTTATTCAAACCCGAAAACAATACAATAACTGCGGTAAAAAACAATATGTAAATGGAAATCATGACAATACTCCTTTCGCTTTGATCAATTCGATAATTGAGTTAATAGATAACTGAACACTATCTAAAACTACTTGAGGGAAAAGTCCCAAAAACAATACAAAAACTACTACAATTCCTAAGGAAACAATCTGCCCTAGATTTAACTTTCCTATGGATTTATCACCATCACCGAATAAACTAAACTGAAGCATTCTTAACATATAAGCCGCTCCAAAAATTATTGTAATACCAGCAATGACAGCCATGGTTGGCTTCTCGTCAAACACACTCTTCAACAATAGGAATTCTCCAGGGAAACCATTGGTTAATGGAACCGCTGCCGCACCCAACGAGATCACAACAAAACTTATGGTAAACCACCGATTATTCTTAGCTAGGCCACCTAAATCGATAAGATTTCTACTACCAGTGCTTGATTCAATTATTTCAACGGCTAAAAACAAACCGAATACATTAATACCGTGAACTACCATTTGCAAAACACTACCTTGCAAACCTGTTAACGATACTGTAAAAATACCAGCAGCGATTAAACCTACGTGCGACAGCGATGAAAATGCAATTAGTCGTTTCATATCTTGTTGGCGCAATGCGATGATCGCACCATAAATAACTCCGGCTACAGACAACGACAATACTATTGGTTGATAATATTCAATGGATTCAGGAAATACTGGTAAATACCAACGAATTAATCCATACAATCCCATTTTTAACATTATCGCGGACAACAACATCGATCCAACAGATGGAGAGTGGGTGTAGGTATCTGCTTGCCAAGAATGAAATGGTATAAGAGGAATTTTCACAGCAAAGGCTAATAAAAAGCCTCCTCCAAGCCAAATGGATTCATTAAATGAATAATTCGCAGCTAGAATATCGGAATAAGCAAAAGAAAAGTTGGTTTTAAATATTACAATATACATCAGCGACGCTAACATCGCCAAACTGCCAATGAACGTAAACAAGAAAAATCTCAAGGTGATTTTAAAAGCATTTCCATGCTTCATTGATAGTGTTATGAAATAAATTGGCAATAAGGCTAATTCCCAGAAAATGTAAAACATCAACCCATCTCTAGCCATGAATACTCCATTTAATGCTCCTTGCATCGCAAGTGCTAATGCGGTGTTTCTAACTCTGTTTTCGTCATCCTTAATTCCAGTTAAAACAATTAACGGCAACAACCCATTGGTTAATAACAACAACATTCCAGATAGTCCATCGTATCCCAATGTAAATCGGAAATTCTGAGACAACCAAGGTAGATCTGCTAAAGTATTATTTAAGAAATTAGATCCAGAACCGCTGATATAGAATAAATTAACAGCAAAAATCATGGGTATTGCTGCCAAAATAAATGCTATCCATTGATTCGCTTTTTTTCCAATCAACGAAAAAATAATGGCTGCTAATATTGGTAAAAATATAAGTATCACGATTAGAATAAATTAATAGCCAACAAAATTGAAACTGCAACAACCATATAAATCAGATAATATTCGATGTTTCCATTTTGAACTTTCGACAGTAAAGATGAAATCCATGAAGGTGATTTACCAATAGAATCAGTTATCCCTTTAACGGCGATATCGTCCACTAAACCATCCGTAATTGTACCGGCAATTTCCACGGGTGCTACTACGCCTGCGTCATAAATTTCATCGACGTAAAATTTATTCGCCAAAACCTTACCAATACCCACCATATGCTCATCTTCTTCAGGGACACCATTTTTGGCAACATACTTCATTCGCATAGCTATAAAAGCAACTACAAATACACCTACAGCAGCGGCAAGGAGCATCCATTCTGTAGAAGCGGGAACTTCCGGACTATGCTCTGCAAACTTGTACATGGGCGCCAAATAACTACTAAATAATCCAGATACATTATGGCCGAAATAGTGAGGTAGATTAAGGAAACCACCTATCACTGACAAAATCGCTAAAACAACAAGTGGCAAAGTCATAGAAATAGGACTTTCGTGCACTTTCTCAAGCGGATAATGGGAGTTCCTATATGTGCCATGAAACGTAACAAAAAACATCCTAAACATATAGAAACCTGTTATTGATGCTGAAATTAATGCTAATCCCCAGACAATTGGATTGTGTGAAAATGCATGCAATAAAATCTCATCCTTTGAAAAGAAACCACTCAAAAAAGGAAATCCTGTAATGGCTAAAGTACCTATTAAAAAAGTAATATAGGTAATGGGCATCTTCGACTTGAGTCCTCCCATTTTTCGAATATCTTGTTCGTGGTGCATTCCGTGTATAACACTACCGGAACCTAAGAATAACAACGCTTTAAAAAATGCGTGTGTGGTTAAATGGAACATGGCTGCAGTGTATGCACCGCATCCCAATGCAACAAACATCAATCCTAACTGACTTACAGTGGAATAAGCCAATACTTTTTTGATATCATTTTGTTTTAAGCCGATCAACGCAGCCATCAAGGAGGTCGCTAATCCCACCCACATGATTACATCCGATGCCAATGCCGTTTGAAAATAAAGTGCTTGAGATCTTACCACTAAATAAACTCCGGCTGTTACCATGGTAGCTGCGTGAATTAATGCGGATACTGGAGTTGGTCCGGCCATCGCATCTGGAAGCCAAGTGTATAATGGAATTTGAGCACTTTTACCCATTGCACCCACAAATAACAATAAAGCGATAGCTGTTAAAGTCTGGGTTGGAGTTCCACCAGCAGCTATTTGATCGAATACGATGGTGTAATCAAACGATTTAAATTCTTTGAAAATCAAAAACAAACCCAATAACAATCCTAAATCCCCGATTCTATTCATAACAAAGGCTTTGCGAGCTGCTTTACCGTAATTAAGATTTTTATACCAAAAACCAATCAACAAGTATGAGCAAAGTCCAACACCTTCCCATCCAAAAAACAACATTATAAAGTTTGAACCTAATACCAATAAAAGCATATTGAATACGAAAAGGTTTAAATAAGCAAAGAACTTATAATACCCTTCGTCCTCTTTCATATACCCCATGGAATATAGGTGAATTAACGAACCAATACCCGTGATAATTAAGGTCATCCAACCGCTTAAACGATCGAAGGTAAAAGCCACATCAATTTGCAATCCCCCAACTTGTAAAAAAGTAAACCATTTCTGTGAAACAGCTTCTCCCAAGATGGACTTCTCCAAAAACATATGCAGGGCAAAAGCAAAAGAAAGAACAACCGCCGAAGTTGAGATTAACCCTACTACCTGTTTTGGTAAATATTTGCCTACGATACCACTTACAAGGAAACCCAGCAATGGCAACAATATAATAATGCTCATCTTAACCTTTTAATTGATCCAAGAAACTCACATCGGTTTTTCGAGTATTTCGATAAACCATAACTAAAATCGCTAATCCAACGGCAGCCTCAGCCGCGGCAACTACCATAATGAAAAACACGAAAATTTGACCATCTGCGTCACCCATGTATGTAGACAACGCCGTAAACAATAGATTTACAGCATTTAACATTAATTCAATACACATAAGTAACACAATCGCATTTCTTCTGAATAGCACTCCAAACAAACCGATTGAAAACAATACGGTACTGAGGTATATATAATGACTAATATCTAAATTTTGAAAAATCATCCCAATAACTCCTTATTACCTTTATCTCTTTTACCCAATAAAACCGCGCCTACCATAGCAGCTAAGAAAAGTGCTCCGGATAATTCAAAAGGAACTAGAAAGCGAGTAAACAATGTTTGACCCAAAGCTTTAACTAATCCGATTCCTTCAACCGGGTGTTTTACTACATTTTCTCCTGCTTTTTGGAAAGCAGCGGTAATTACTAACAATAATAATCCTGCAGAAATGGCTGCTGCAACTCCCCACAAATTCGACTTTACTGGTTCCGCATCTTTATTTAGATTTAACAACATCAATACGAATAGGAATAACACCATGATTGCACCAGCATAAACGATTAAATTAACAATCGCTAAAAACTGCGCATTCAAAAGTACATAATGTGCTGAAATACTAAAGAAAGTTAATATTAAAGCCAAAACACTGTGTATAGGGTTTTTACTTGTTACAACGTAAAGTGCCGATAAAATAGTAAAAAACGATAATACCAAAAATGGTATGGGCAAATTATTAAACATATTTATTGATAAGTCCAAACTTGTCTTTTAGAAACATCCACACGCTCGTCAACTTTCTCAACGAGTTTATCTTTACCATAGATAAAATCTTGACGACCAAACTCGGCATCAACAATTCTATCTGTCAAGAAAATTGCCTCTTTCGGACAAGCTTCTTCACACAACCCACAGAAAATACAACGCAACATGTTTATTTCATATGTGGCGGCATATTTTTCTTCACGGTATAGGTTTTCTTCACCTTTTTCTCTTTCGGCAGCCACCATAGTGATAGCTTCCGCCGGACAGGCAACAGCACACAACCCACACGCAGTGCAACGTTCTCTACCTTGGTCATCACGTTTTAAAACATGTTGTCCTCTATACACCTCCGCTCTAGGTCTTTCTACCTCTGGATAGGCAACGGTGTTTTTCTTGCTAAAGAAATGTTTCAAAGTAATCCACATCCCTGCTAAAATCGCTGGCAGATAAATTCTTTCTGCAAACGACATGTTTTTATCTACTACTTGTTTGGATCTACTTGTTAGTGGTTGCATAACAATATTTATAGGGTTTACCTAATTAACTATCCTCGGATATGCTTTGTTTTAACCTTGTATTTTTTTCTTAACTCACCTGGTTTTTTCATCTTACGAACTACATTCATATCGATATCTGAAACCAAGGTTTCTCCATCCTTTAATTTTATAGTTAAAGTTGGATCCTCAATTTTCGCATAACTCACCTCCCATTTCCCGTTTTTTACCTTTTTACCAGGAATAATTGCCATTGTTGATGCAGACGTTACATAAATTTCTTCTGCATTTCTAGTTTTGTCGATAATCAACGTTTTCTTGGTCTTACCTGCTGTTCCACAGATATATACAGTTCCATTGCATGTTGCTGGGAATGACAACTTAATCTTGTCCTTGCCTCTGTTAACTGACAATTTTTTGTTTTTATCTGGCTTTAATGCGTTTTCACCATCTTTTGTATAAACCATCAACTTCGCCTTTTTGTATGTAGTAGCATCCACATTCATGGATAATGACATTGGTACTTTAGCACAGGTATCGCCAGGCATACGGATATCGTAGACACCCGCCCAGTTTAATCCTTCCCCTTTTGCAGTATTTAAGGGAGCACCACTACCGATTATCTCTTCCATAGTGCTGAACTTCTTAATGCGGATACATTTATCAGCGCCACGCGGACATATCTTTTTCAATTCGCATATTCCGATGGTTAAATATAAACCATTTCCAACTAAAACCGTGGTATCGCGATTACAAGTGTCTTTGGCAACAACTACGGGCTTTGGTTTTTCTTTTGGTTTGGGCTTTTCATAAATCGTGATTTCTACCCTTCTATTTCTAGCCTTTTTCTCTGCACTTGTTTCGCCTTCTCTTGGCTTGGATCTACCAAAATAGGCTTTTGCCATAAATGCAGTATCGATTCCGTTTTCTTGCAAAAAACTAAACACATTATCTACTCTACCCTTGGACAATCTCAAGTTGGCTTCATCATCTCCAGTACTGTCTGTGTGTCCTGTTAATACCAAACGAAAATCTTCCTTAATCGATAAAGTATCTAACAGAGAATTTAATTTCTGAATTTCTACACCCTTGATAACAGCCTTGCCAGTTTCAAAATAAATCTGAACCGCTGGTGAAATTTCCTTCGGTTTAGGGGCAGCAGGTTTTGTCTTAGGTTTGGTTTGTGCATTTGCTACAGTTGACAGAACTGCTACTAGGCACATGAAAATTATCCTAAAATGTTTCATTTTTTTGTTTGCGAAAATAAGCTTTTTAGTTTATCACGTCCATAATTCAATCTATAATTAATTCGTTTTTTATAAAAATTAACTATTTGATGGAGTTAACTGAAGTCAATCGGATTGGTTTAATTCATTATTTAATTAAATTCGCAAATGTCAACACGCATGAAAAACTATAAATTTCAGGGATATTTCAGAGCAGTTTTATGGATCATTTCCTTTGTAATAATGGGATCAGTTTCTGCTCAAATAGCGAAAACACAGGTCGTTCAACTACAAGCAAAAGCCTTATCGGACGGTAGCATTCGTTTAGAATGGCCGATGCAAACTTTTACAGGAAACTATGTAGTATACAAACGCGATCCTAGCATGACAATTGGGACCTGGTCATCGGCTATTGCCACGGTAGATGCTAGTGCTACTTCTTATATCGACAAAACAACAAAGATTGGTGATGAATGTGAGTATTTGGTAGCTAAAGTTGAAAACAGCAAGACAGCCGCATTGGGTTACATTCAATCCGGTAATAAATTAAAACCTGTAGCCAATCGTGGCAGTATTATTTTGCTCATAGATAGTTCTTACCTATCTGCATTGGCAGTAGAAATCAGTCAACTTGAAACAGATTTAATGGCAACTGGTTGGATAACTTATAAATTATTCGCAGGCAGAAACGAGAAAGTTATCGATGTGAAAGACCGTATATCCAAATTTATGGATAGCAAAGTTGAACGTCCCAATTCATTGTATATTTTAGGGCATGTTCCTGTTCCTTATTCTGGTTATTTTAGTAAAACAGGTGATCGTCCACCACCAGATGGACATATTGAAGGAAGTGGAGATCATACAGGTGCTTGGCCAGCTGATGTATATTATGGAGATTTTGCAGGAATATACACCGATAGATCGGTAACATGTACCACTGGCTCAGATCCACGAAACCACAATATTCCAAAAGATGGGAAATTTGACCAATGCAATACTTATGAGAATATTGAACTCGAAATTGGAAGGGTTGATTTTTTTAATATGCCGGTTTTTGGTGGAAACGACACCCAATTAACGAGAGAATATTTAAATAGAGTACACAAATGGAGGAGTAACGAGATACCCTATGTATCTAGAGCATTAATAGACAATAATTTCACGGGTTTAAATCTAGCATCAACTGGATATCATAATTTACCAACATTTGTGGGAATTGATAGTGTATTCGATGATCGTGATTACTTTACCGCACAAACTCAAGGAAATTATTTATGGAGTTATGGCTGTGGAGCGGGTAGTTATACAAGTTGTTCTGGAGTAGGAAGTTCAAATGATTTTTACAACAATAAGGCATCGTTCAACAACATCTTCACCCTGTTAGCGGGCAGTTTCTTTGGGGATTGGGATTCAAGAAATAATTTAATGCGTTCCTCGTTAGCGGCAGGATCATTAGCTTGTGCTTGGGGTGGTATTCCAAAATGGTATTTGCATCATATGGCGATGGGTTATACCATTGGTTTGGGAGCTAACCTTACTCAAAACAATTTCCAAGGATATTTTGATGGATCTTTTAATGTATCTGGAAGAGGAGTTCATATTGCACTGTTAGGCGATCCTGCTTTAACCATGATACCTGTTTCTCCAGTAAATAACCTGAAAGCCACTTCCGATAATGGAAGTGTTAAATTAACCTGGAAC
>JBJOFM010000028.1:0-4009 GCA_046048755.1 Bacteroidota bacterium
ATAGATCCTGAAAATGTGTTTGTTCTCTCCCCTCGGTACCTGTCGTCATAATAAGATGAATAAGTTTGTTTAAGTACGATAGTTAATTTTTTAATTACAATAACTTAGACAAAGTTCGCAAGAAAACACAGATAAAAAATACCCAACATTCGGTATTTTTAAAACGTTCTTGCCGAATTTTAGGTCGACTTTCTTGATAAATTACAAAAATCGAAGTCTACCTACAACTATATCAAGAAAAATCTAACCCTCGATGAATACTCTATTTACTCGCTGAGAAATAGAGGTTAACACTTCATAAGCAATGGTATTTCTCCGCGCGGCAACTTCTTCCACCGAAATATATTTTCCAAATATTTCAACTTCCACGCCAGGAACACAATCCGGAATATGGGTAACATCCACCATTGCCATATCCATACAAATATTACCCACCAAAGGAGCTCGTTGACCCAGAATCCAAACTGCACCAATCCCCTTACCATCCATTCGAAGCAAACCATCGGCATAGCCCATTTTGATAACAGCAATTTTTCGATCTACAGCCGCCACATCATGCATCCCATAACCAATCCCTTCCCCCGCTTTCACCGTTCTCACCTGTGAAATTTCCGTAACCAAGCGATTTACCGGTCGAAGCTCCGAACTCAAAAGTCCACTCGGATCAACCCCGTACAACCCTATTCCCAATCTAACCATCGATAATTGAGCCTCAGGGAACCGTACTATTCCAGCAGAATTATCGATATGCTTTAGCACACTATAACCTAAAACGGATTCAATTTGAAATACCTCTTGAGAGAATTGCCTAATTTGAAAACGAGTGAAATTATCGTTGTTTTGATCTTCAGAGGCCGATAAATGACTAAAAACCGAAGCCACTCGAATTCGATGATCCCTCAACCGGCTCATCAATCCAGCTACCTGTCCCAGTTCAAACCCCAAACGGTGCATACCTGTATCCAGTTCCAAATGAATCTTGAACGGAGTTGACGCAGAACACATCGGCTCAGATTCATTACTACCAAAAGCAAATGTCACCAATTCATCGTACAATTCCTTAGAGTAAATTACAGGCTCTAACAAATTGTCTTTCAATAATTTCCACTGTGAAGAATCTACATTCATCACCATAATCGGCGCATTAACACCGGCTTTTCTAAGCGCTATACCTTCATCTAAATAAGCCACGCCTAAATAATCTACCCCAAGTGAATCTAACCGTTTTGCTGCTTCGTAAGTACCACTTCCATATCCAAACGCCTTCACCATGCACATAATTCTAGATCCGTTTGTTAACTTCGATTTATACACTTGGAAATTGTATGCCAAGGCCGATAAATCAATTTCTAAATAGGTACCGTGATGCCTTTCCTGTAGAGCATCAACAACGCTATTCAATCCAAATCGATGTGCCCCCTTTACTAAAATTCCAGCATGGGATATTAAGTTTAAATCACCCGAATTCAATAACGATTGGGTTGTTGGATAAACAGAAACAACGCTGGCGCCCGAAAATACATGAGCGTATTCACCAAATATATCCCCTATTAATAATAACCGATCTACGGAATATCGATTTAATAGATTCTGTACCGATAAAATCCAAGCCTTTTGATCTCGAGAAATCTGTTCGAAATCGGCTAAAATTGCTACTTTTTGATTGTGAGGCGATTGTTGTTTTAAAAACTCTAATGCAACTGCTAAGCTCTCTATATCTGCCGAGTACGTATCGTTCAACACTACATTACCCCGTTTCCCTTGTACTAACGCCAATCGGTTTTTCAACTTTGGCAAAAACTTGAACTTATCCAAATGCCCTTGATCCCACCGCTCAAAAGCTACCAACGTTAATAGGACGCTCATGGAGTTGTCTCGAGATGCACTGTCCGATTGGGATAGGGGAATGTTATGGGTCACCGAACGATGTATAAATTGCAACCCCGAATCCCCCTCGCGGTAGGGTAACAATCGGAACGAAGCGCCATTTTCTTGGCCCCAAGAGATTGTCTTCATCATGGGGAAACGCTGCTTTAAAAGGCTAACTTGCTCCCGTACAACCAATTTATCAAAGGGATAAACCAGCACATCGGCATCTTCGGCCAAAATCAATTTTTCCGCTACCTTTTCTTCCACATTAGCAAAACCCACATCGTGCGCATCGCCCAAATGCGTAAAAACCACCAAATTGGGTTTGATCATCGATTGCAATGCACGCATTTCACCCCGTGCCGAAATCCCCGCTTCAATGATAGCTAAGCCACAAGTTCTAGGTATTTCCAAGAGGCTAATCGCTACTCCCAACTGAGAATTAAAACTCCTTGGACTGCGATACACGTCTTGGAAATCTTGGTGTAGAAGTTCACAGAGCCACTCTTTTACTATCGTTTTTCCATTGCTGCCCGTAATTCCCACTATGGGCATTGTCAATGTTTTCCGATACCAACCAGCCAAAACTTGCAACGATTGTAAAACGTTCGGCACTTGGTAAAAAATGGCTTCAGACAACGTGCTCCAACCCAACCTCATTTCGGAGACCAAAAACTGTCTAACCCCTAATTGATAGGCCGCCTCTACAAAATCATGTCCATTTCTTTTATCGATTAATGCCAAAAATAGGGTCTCAGAATAAGACGTTATTGCATCCGACGCCTGGCGGGTGTCAAATAGAATTTTACTGATGTTCCGATGGATAAGATTTTTTGTAATAAAACCTTCACCAACTTCATTTACACCATTCGCGTTGGCTATAAAAACCTCGTGTTCACCCGTTCCAGATGGAATCTCCACCGATTTAGCCTGCAATAAGGCTACCAAATCAATAGCGGAAATTCGAAATCCCATGGGTTAATTGCTCCGTAAATTTATTTCTGCACTATCACCAATATTCAGACTCTGAATTGCACCCATCAAAACCGCATCAGAGCCCACCAAAGAGTCTTCCAATAAAGCGCTATTCAATTCGGCACCTTGACCGATAATACTATTTTTTACCATCGATCGTTGAATAACTGCATTTTCTCCAATACTTACATCGGGACCGATAATACTGTGCTCAATTTTTGCTGAAGCTGCGATAAATACGGGTGGGACGATAATATTATTTTTTGAAAACTGACTATAATCCTCATTCGCCCGTCTTTTTAATAAATTCCGATTGGTTTGCAGAATTATATCCTTTTTACCACAATCAAACCAAGCATCCACGGCAAAGGTGGTGAACTTACAACCCCGATCTATCATGCATTGCAACGCATCGGTTAAATGGAATTCATTCTGTGTTTTAATTTCGTTTTGAATATTGTAGTCCAAACATTCAAATAATTGAGTAGTATCTTTGATGTAGTACAAACCCACAGCTGCCAAGTTACTTTTAGGTATTTGGGGTTTCTCACTTAATCGGTGTATGGTTCCATCTTCCCGCAATTCGGCAACACCAAACTGCCTTGGATCTTCCACCTTCTTCACACCCAAAGCATTGCTATCGGCCCCCAAAACATGAGAAAAATTGGCTTCAAAAATGGTATCGCCCAATACAATCATCATCGGCTCGCCCTCCTGAAAATGCTCTCTCCCTAACCAAATTGCATGTCCAATTCCCTTACCCAATGTTTGCATCACGAATTCGGTTTTGCAATTGCTGTAATTCTCCCTAACATATTGCTCAATCCGATCGCCCAAATATCCAATGACAAAAACAAAATCTTCAATCCCCTCTGCCACCAATCGATCCAAAATATGCCCCAAAATAGGTTTGCCCGCAACCGGGATTAAACTCTTTGGCTGGGTCTTGGTATGAGGCCTAAGTCTACTACCAATACCGGCAACGGGAATAATGGCTTTCATAATGGCAAACCTACACGATTTTTTGTAAAAGCACTTTAATTTTGAATGAAATCCAATCGAAAACAGGAGGAATCTTTCTGTGTTATTCGGTACTTTTCCCCAATTTTCAGTCCCAACACCGCGATGACTTCCCCCATATCATTGGTAATAACAGGATAAATAT
>JBJOFM010000029.1:0-3551 GCA_046048755.1 Bacteroidota bacterium
AATATTAGATTTTTCATTCTTATAATTATAAAGAGCTAAGTCCGATTTTAGATTTTTATAAATTCTTACCGTATCTCAGTTTATTTGGATATTTAATTTAATAAGTGAATGGCTGAACAAAAATATATTTTGTTATTATGTTTATCCGCAATCAAAAAGGCTTTTTTGTCCTTAATAAAATTATTTTGCTACTTTTAAGGAAAATTTACTCAATGAAGGAAGTAACCGAAAGCATAAAGAAATTTAGAGAATTAAAGAACCTAACACGAGACGAGTTAGCTGATAAACTTGACATGTCACTTTCTGGATATAGTAAACTAGAACGCGGAGAAGTAGATTTAACCTTGACCAAACTCTACCGAATTGCAGAAATTTTAGAGGTATCTGTTTCTCAAATTTTAAATTTCGATGCCTCTCAAATTTTCAACATAAATAACAGCACCGGTGCTAACGGTTACGTGAATGAATTTCATCAGCACCAGTCAGATGAATACAAAGAAAAATACATCAAGATGTTAGAAACTGAAATTGCACGACTTAAAGAAAGTGAGTCTTAATTCTGTTTTCTAGTTAACTCCAACCGATTAGGCGCTCTTCGGACATTCAAACGCCACATGTAGCAGAAGCTATACAATACCGCAGCTTGGACAAAAGCCGATTGGGCGGGTGAGGAAGGTGCTGATTTTTTTCTAATCGTGGTGTATGTTTATTCTGCTAAACCTACTTACATTTTAATAAATCTTGAACACCATTGATCCCTACCATTCGTTACTTGAACGATATAAAATCCGGGTTTTAGCGGGGACGTATGTAGGGTAGTTTCTTGTTCGTTCATTGTTTCTACGAGGTGAACTCTTCCATTCAAATCCGTTAAAATGACTTGCATAGATTCATTGAGCGATTTTGCTAATTTAATCGTTAAATCAGCGCTGGTAGGATTAGGAAAAATAGTCAAGCCCTCTTTTTGTTCAAGTGACAAAATTTGAGAAAGCGTGGAATCCAAATGAATGGTAGTGGCTGTATTTGTTCGAATAGCGTCGTTGAAGTCAAAGTAAATATCGACGAAATTGTTAATTTCAGAAAGAAAAGGAAATGAGGCAGGATGTTTTAACCTAAATTTCACAAATCCATTCGAACCCACTTGGTTGGTAGTGCTATCTGGCAACATGATTTGATTAAAGCGTAAGGTCATTATTCGGCCATCAAAGTTCACTTCAAGTCCTTGATGACTCATCGCTAAAAGTTCAAAGGAAGCTAAGTCTAAAAACGTTGAAAGGGTATCAATAATAACTACATTGTATGCGGTATCGTTGCCAACATTTTGAAAATGTATGGTATATTCTAACCAATCAGCGCTTGATACATTGTAGAGCGTGTCTTTATCGACCAACTTTATATTGGGATCGTAAGGGCCAACAACCTGAATTTGACTGTTAGAAACATTATCATTAGCCGTTAAATCGCCTATCAAGGGGGTAATTTGAACTTGAGATGCAAGCGGATACCCTATAGGTGTTCCAACAGGAATGTTAAATTGAACGAACACATCGCCTTGTTGCCCAGGCTGCAAAACACCTAGTTGCCACTGCACATTGTTTGCGACTTGAAGCGTTGGAGCGGGTGATGCAGATAAAAAGTTAATCCCTGCAGGAGGCGTGAACAAAACGGTCGCATTTTGTGCCACCGTACCAACATTTTTGTAGGACAACATGTAACCGAGTACATAACCTGCTTTGGGAGCGGTCATTGGAGTAAGCGTCACACGTAAATCCGGCATATTAGGGGTTGGAACAAGTCCGAAATGATTGAGTGAATCGATACTACCTAGACCAACAAATATGGCATTTTGCAAGGGTGGAGTACTCAGCGTATGATACAAAGGCATATTAGGTATGTTCACATCGTACGTGCCGGCATTTGCATAAACTTCATAAAACCCATTGTTTGCAGATAGTGCTTGATATGAACCATTCGTTAGCTGTACTAAGACGTTTGGCAAGCCAACTTCAGTAAGATCCATTATGGCATTATTATTTACATCTTGAAATACTTTTCCTGAAATAGCATTCGAATTTCCAGCGATTTTTATCAAAAAAGAGGATGGGACAAAAGAGGAAATACCCGCCATATTCATGTTTCCGTAGGCAGAACCCGACACATATATATCATTTCCAGCACATGTTACTGAACTCGCAATAACAGATGATGCAGAGGAAGAACCAGAAATCACCGAAGTAACCAGACCACTTGTGTCAATTTGAGCTAAATACGTCCTTGCATTCCCACCGCCAGCTAATGGCACAGTGCCGAAAACGATATTTCCAGTGTAAATGCCCGTAAGTAATAACTCCGTATTGCTTTTGCATTTCAAATCATAGCCCTGATCGTTTCCGTTTCCGCCAAATGATTTTGCCCATGAATACGTTCCATTGCTATTGATCTTAACTAGCAGCGCGTTATCATTCGCACCATTCACCAAAGAAAGAGGACCAAAACTCGCTTGAGAATCGAAATTTCCGGTGAAATAAATACATCCGGTGGTGTCGGCGCTTAGTCCATAAATCTCGCCGTTAAATAGGGAGAGTGTATTAAACTGAAACACACCCATTGCATTGAATTTGGCGATAAAGTGATTCTGACCGTTCATGGACTGGACGGATCCATTAAATCCAATCGTTGCAGCGGATGAAAAACCACCGATGTAAATATTACCGTTCACATCGACCGTGTGCGTGTACACAGAAACCCCGCCCGTGATACCAAATGATTGTACTGGAATTCCTGCTAAATCGATTTCCAATA
Source organism: Bacteroidota bacterium (assembly GCA_046048755.1). Taxonomy (GTDB): domain Bacteria; phylum Bacteroidota; class Bacteroidia; order NS11-12g; family UBA955; genus JAGKXC01. Next base: position 2,803 of record JBJOFM010000029.1, read on the forward strand.
GAAACGCGTGACCGTTGCCAACAGAATTAATGGTTGCCCCCGGAAAAACGAATGCACCGTTGTAGTTTCCTGAGAAAAACAAATTTCCATTTGACCCAAGGCTTAAATCCATGGCATAGTCATTAGTAGTCCCGCCCCCTTTTTTTGCCATTAAAACCGCCCCATTACTCGCATCCAATTTCACAATAAAAACATCCGAACCACCACTCGACACGAGGGTAAAAGCACCAACTGTCATGGTTTGCTGGAAGTGACCTACTACCCAGACCGCATTTACTCCATCGAAAACAATTTTAGATGAATAATCGCTCCCGGCACCTCCAAAATGACTCACCCATAACAAGGCACCATTAGATGCATATTTTTGTACCACAACATCTTGCAGGCCATTGCTATTAATCACAGACATGCCAATTTGATTATTAGCCCCAACAATTTGACCACACGTATAACTGTCGTTAAAAGGGTCTACAGCCACGTCTATCCCTAAACCAGGATTGGCCGCTATCCACTCACCAACCTGGGCATTCGAGTAAACTATCGAGCTAATAAAAATAAGGGAACTAAGTAATTTCTTGAACATTGATTTTAGGATAAATATAAACAAATTAAACTAGAGGGGAAACGTTAGTTGCAGAAGCCAAACAGACCACAGGTAGTACAAAAGCCTTTTGGGCGCTTAAAAAACGAAATGGTTTTCGTATTTTTGAAATATGAGAAAAATCCTTTTGCTACTAATTTTTTCACCG
>JBJOFM010000030.1:0-3925 GCA_046048755.1 Bacteroidota bacterium
AAAACCAAACAATCGTAAGTGTAGAGTAGTGGGAGAGCTTACAAAAAGCTTGATTACGGACAAGAAATAAATAGAAAGTGGCCCTGAAGTATGGGCTTCAAAACCAATAAATGGCCTAGCATCTTGCCAAGTACGTTCAATACCATAAAGCCATTCTAATTCATCATGGTTTAAAACATTGGTATTGAACGACACTAATCGAACAAAAAACAGGAGTAAAACAATAGCTCCAAAGCCTGCAAACTTAAAAAGTGTCAATTGTTTTACTTGATTCATCTGCTTCAAAATCAGCGTATTAACTTATTGAGTTCTGAATTTTTTTCTATTTTTCGGCCCCTCAAAATGACCGAATCGCGCACATACTTGGGTCTCCCTTTTGATTCTTCTAGAACCTTGGCCAAATACTCTCCAATGATTGACATCGCAAATAATTGAATCCCGCCAAAGAATAATATCAAAACAATTATCGTAGATATGCCGTGGGGGATATCAGGATGCACTAGTTTCATGAAAACTTGGAAGACGATCGCAATAATGGAAAGTACCGTTAAAAATAAACCTCCGTAACTCATCATTTCCAATGGAGCATAACTGAAAGAGAAAATCCCTTTTTTTGCCCACCAAATGTTTTTCCAAAGGTTATTCGTCGTTACCCCATAAGCTCGTTCAGGACGCACGTAATCGACCCCAATTTGTTTGAATCCAAGCCAAGCACGTAAACCCCGTAGAAATTGCTCTTTTTCAGGTAGGGAAACCAGGTGCTCTACCACTTTTCGGTCGATTAATGAGAAATCGCCTGCATCCTTAGGTATATTGATATAGGATAATCTGCTAAAAAGTTTGTAAAATGCTTTATAAGCGATATTCATAAAAAGGGACGCTTCTCTTTTTATCCGACGCCCGTATACGACCTCATATCCTTCCCGCCATTTTTCGGCAAATGCTTCAATAAGCTCAGGTGGGTCCTGCAAATCCCCATCCATCAGAACCACTGCGTCCCCTGTGGAAATCTCCATCCCACTCGAAAAAGCCGCCTGCGATCCAAAGTTACGAGAGTGCTTTATGGCAATAACATGGTTGTCTTTTGAACAAATGTCCTCCAACACCTGCTGAGAATTATCTGGCGAATTATCATTCACAAATATGATTTCATAATTGCAACCCATTTTCGAGAAGGTGGTAATTAATCGATCATACATATCAGGAATTGCTTGCGCATCCTTGTAACAAGCGATAATGGCAGATATGGTTTGTCGTTTTTGAGGGTCCTGAAAAGCAGGTAAAATTCGATCTTCATAACTTGACTCCAACTGCCAATCTGCATATTTCGCTAAACCTTCCTTGAGTGGTACGACTGGTTGCCAGCCTAGATCCTTTAAAGCACGCGTATAATTGCCAACCCATTCCTTGGTGTCCCAATTACGTGCTTGCATGTTGCCCCAACTCGGATTTTGAGAAATTGAAAACTGTTTTTGAACCAGTTCGGTCAAGGAAAGAAGGCTCGTTTTTACTCCTGAACCGATGTTATAGGAATTACCTGCGATGTCTGCATTAACCTTTAACGCGGCCGAAACAAATGCATGAACACAGTCCGAAACATAAACGAAATCACGAGTCGTTTCAGGGCTAACGAGCGGAGGATAAGTTCCTTTTCTGCCCTGTTCAATCATTCTTGGAACTAATCGATCAGGTTCTTCCCAGGGGCCATAAATGGAATACAAGCGCAAATTGAGGCATGGAAGATTTAAAAACTTACCATAATAATTAATTAAATATGCACTTGAAATTTTAGAGACAGCGTAATGAGAATTAGGCTGCAATGCACTTTCCTCATCTGGATTTGTACAATTTAAACCATACTCAGAGCTACTACCTGCATGGATATACGCACGAACACCTTTGCAAGCATCCAAAATATTTAACGTGCCCATGAAGTTCGTCTGATAGGTCAAATAATGATTCGACTGCTTCGAGTAGGCTCCATAAGCGGATAAATTAAACACAGTTTTTGGTCGATAATTTTCGAAAAGACTATCGACAGAACTCTTGTAATTTATGTCACAATATAAAAGATGGTCATCCGCAATAGCTAACAGTTTTAATCTCCACGCAGCTTTGGGATTGTGTGAAATCGCATAAACATCCGAACGATATTTACTTAACGTTTCAACGATATTCGTTCCGATGAAACCGCTCGCTCCAAATACAAAAATTGGACCTTCTAACTGTAATATGTCGCTTTCTAAACTCAATTCACTATTATTTAATTCCTGAAATATATGTATGAATGCTTTCTACATCCAAGCCAGACTCCTTCCAATGAAAATCTTGACTTCCATAGGTTTTTGATGGATATCCTTTTGCATTAAAGGCCTCAAAGGTCTCAAAAACGTAGCCCTTCCTAGTCAGTTGGAGTAACAAATATTCTGCCAAACCTCCCCTTTCTACATGCTCCTCAACAACCAACACATTTTTTGAAGTAGCCAGACTCGTTAATAAGGCATCACTAAATTCTAACACAGGAAGCGTCAAAATTGAAAACAAATCCACGTCATCCCGCCCTTCAATGGCTTTAATTGCATTTTTTACAACCGGCCCTTGTGTAATTACTGTCAGGGAGGGTTTTCCAGATGCCGCCTTAACTTGATTGACCGGACCGATTTCCACGGCACTTGGGTAGTTTATCCCTAATCCCAAACGTAAATAGGCTGGTCCATTTCGGTCCACAATCTGTTCTAAACAATAATCCACATCCTCTGAAAATGCCGGCACCCAACAGATCATATTGGGCAATGGGCTTAAACAAGCCAAATCTTCATTGGCATGATGTGTGGCACCCATAATTCCATACCCATAACCTCCACCATTCCCAACGACAAATACCGGATGGTTATGTAGACAAACATCCAATCGAATCTGCTCATACGTGCGATAAACCGCAAATGGTGCAATGCTATATACAAAACTTGGATGACCTTCGTAAGCGAGACCTGCTGCCATGCCGACCATATTTTGCTCAGCCACCCCCGCATTAATAAATCGATCCGAAAATTCTGTTTGAATCTCCTCAAGCGCATTATACCCCAAGTCCCCCGTTAGAAAAACAAGATTCTTGTTTGAGGAGAATAGACTTCTAATTTTAGCTGCAAATTCCTTACGCATGATAATTTTTTTCTAGCGACAAAAGAGCCTCCTCGTATTTTTGAGGATCCATTGGCAAATAGTGCCACTCCATTTTATTTTCCATATACCCCACTCCTTTCCCTTTGATGGTGTCCGCAATGATTACATGAGGTTTGCCATTGGCAGAAGACTTACACTGCGCGATGCTTTGGTTCAATTCATCTAAATTGTGACCATTAACCTCCTGAACGTGAAAACCCAAGGCGCGCCACTTATTGGCATCCGCGGAATCCCCTAAAATATCTGTTGTGACGCCAAATCCTTGTAAGCGATTTCGGTCAATAACAACAATTAGGTTATCCAACTGATTTGAAACGGCAAAATGGGCCGCCTCCCACGTAGTACCTTCATTTGTCTCTCCATCAGACATCAACACATAAACAAAATCTGATTCAGAACGAATCCTCTTACTCTTCGCCATCCCAGTAGCAATTGGGAATCCATGGCCCAAAGAACCTAAAGCAAACGGGATATTCGTATAAGAATTTGCTGACGGATGCGCAGAAAGCTTGGTGCCATTTTGATAAAAAGTTGTAAGCTCCTGATCCGAAATTTCACCTATATGGTTCAACATAATATAAAGCGCCCCGGCTGCATGCCCTTTAGATAAAATCACCCGCTCATCAGCCTCTTTTTGATCAAATAGAGCCATCAATAAATCTAAACAACTTAGTGAGCACGCAATGTGACCACATTTTGCATCAAAATATAATTTTAAGAGTTTTTGCCGCAGCGCTAATTG
>JBJOFM010000031.1:0-5333 GCA_046048755.1 Bacteroidota bacterium
TTTTTCGGTAAAATTGATGCTTAATTGAGGGTTTACCAAAGCGGCTTCGTTGGTAAATAAGTCAACGTAGAAGGTTTCAACTCCCGGTGGGATATTGGCTCCACTGAAGCTGTAGTATTTCAAAAAGCAAGAACTTAGTCCAGTTGTTACAAGTACAAGGATTAATAATGAAGCAAAATTCTTTAGGTTGAAATTCATTGTGTTACTCCAGGTTGTACTGTTTGATTTTTCTGTATAGTGTTCTTTCAGAAATGCCTAATTGCGCTGCGGCTTTTTTGCGTTTGCCTAGATTTTTCTGAAGCGCTTTTTTAATCATTTCGATTTCTTGTGCCTCCAAACTTAGGAAAGATTCTGAAATATCGGTAGTAACAGCAGTAGTTTCTTCAAATTCGATATCGTCTTCAGATGAATGAATAATAATCGGTTGATTGGGTGAGCCTACGTTAGTACTGGTATTGTTCCCGTTGGGAGTGGGGTTGTTTATGGAGAGAGAATTTTCTTGATAATTGCTATTTGGGATCGAAACGGGCACCAGAGAATTTCCTGTTTGGGAGGAGGATTGCATGGAGTTGTTTGTGTTGATGTTTCCTTCCAACAGGCCAAAAACCACTTTTTTGAGATCGTTCACATCCTTGCGTAAATCAATGAGTACTTTGTAGAAAATATCGCGTTCACTCATGCCGTCGGTGCCGTCAATTTTACCTAACAACATGGGTAAATTGGGTTCCGATTTTGGAATGTATTTCTGTAAAACATCCACATCGATGATTGGGCCTTTTTCAAGTACGCAGACTTGATCGGTGATGTTTTTTAACTGTCTAACGTTACCCGGCCATGCATATTGTGCCAATAATTCTTGGGCTTGGGGAGTTAATTCTACCAAGGGCGAATGGTGAGTTTCTGCAAACTCCATGGCAAATTTGGTGAATAGTAAGTAGATGTCGTTTTTTCGTTCGGCGAGTTGCGGAACTCGGATGGGTACCGTAGCTAATCGATAGTATAAGTCTTCTCGAAATTTGCCATTTCTAGCTCGTTCTAATAGGTCACGATTGGTTGCTGCCACCACACGTACATCGGTTTTTTGAACTACGGAACTACCTACTTTGATGAATTCGCCATTTTCTAAAATACGGAGTAATCGGGCTTGGGTGCTTAATGGAAGCTCTCCCACTTCGTCCAGAAATATGGTCCCCCCGTTTACGGTTTCGAAATATCCTTTTCGTTTATCGGTGGCTCCAGTGAAAGCTCCTTTTTCGTGTCCAAATAATTCGGAATCAATGGTTCCTTCTGGAATCGCACCGCAGTTTACAGCAATAAAAGGAGCGTGTTTTCGTGCACTCAGTTGATGGATGATTTTCGAAAAACTCTCTTTACCTACGCCGCTTTCGCCCAAAATAAGCACATTCATATCGGTGGGCGCAACTTTCACTGCCGTTTCTAATGCAGTGTTAAGCAAGGGGGAATGCCCTATGATGCCGAAGCGCTGTTTGATTTGTTGAATATCCATCGATCTCCTAAATTCCAAAATGCAAAGATACAACATATATGACATGTTGTCAGTTTTTGTCGATAAGTGGATGTCTTGTTTCGTTAAGTTGGGGGGGCTGGTTTCGTTAGGTTGGATGCCTTGTTTCGTAGAGTCTAGAAATAGAATTCTAGGGGATTATTGGGTTTTTGTTGTTTATGGGAATGTTTTTAAGTTCAGCGATGATAGATGATAGTTGATTTGAGGTTTTTAAGGAAGGAATAGATGGGTAATTTTTTGTATTTCGTTGAATTTACAGGGATTGTGTATAATCTGTTTGGTAAGTTTGGGTAAAACGGGTTTTTTTTGAACGATAATGGAGGTAAATCCCGAAGAGAATAATCTAAACAACCACAATTCGGAAGACGGATTGAGCGGCTCGGGTATGGGCGATTCGGGGGAGGTGCATTCTACGGAAGACGTGCAAACCACGGATATCGGTCAGGTTCGTGCCGTAGGAAATCTGTACCGCGATTGGTTCATGGAGTATGCTAGTTACGTAATTCTTGAGCGTGCAATTCCGGCTCTTGAAGATGGTCTGAAGCCTGTACAGCGTAGGATTCTGCATGCCATGTACGAGATGGACGATGGTAGGTTTAACAAGGTGGCCAATATTATCGGTGCAACCATGGCGTATCACCCGCACGGTGACGCGGCTATTGGTGATGCTTTGGTGAATTTGGGTCAGAAAGAATTATTGATCGATACCCAAGGTAACTGGGGGGATATTCGAACAGGGGATAGCGCGGCGGCACCGCGATATATTGAAGCTCGACTTAGTGCTTTTGCCAAGGAAGTTGCTTTTAACGAGAAAACTACCCATTGGCAATTGAGCTATGATGGTAGAAAACGAGAGCCGGTGACCTTGCCGATGAAATTTCCTTTATTGCTAGCTCAAGGGGTTGAAGGTATTGCCGTTGGTTTGAGTACCAAGATTATGCCTCACAATTTTATTGAATTGTGTGAAGCAAGTATTGATGTCCTTCGAGGAAAGCGGGTGAATTTGTTACCCGATTTTCCCACGGGGGGGCAGGCCGATTTTTCTCAATACAATGAAGGTAGAAAAGGAAGCAGGATTCGCGTACGAGCAAAAATTGAAGAAAAAGATAAGTCCACCGTTTTAATCAAAGAAATTCCGTTTGGCACTACCACCGGGAGTTTGATCGAGAGCATAATTAAAGCATCGGATAATGGAAAGATTCGGGTTAAAAAGGTAATAGACAATACGGCAAGAGACGTTGAAATTGAAGTACAATTGGCTCCGGGAATTAGCACCGATCTTGCAATCAATGCGTTGTATGCGTTTACGGATTGCGAAGTGAGTATTTCTCCGTTGGCCTGTGTTATCGCCGATGATAAGCCGCAGTTTTTAGGAGTTAACGATATTCTCAAAGCGTGTACCCAAAATACATTGGGCTTGTTAAAACGCGAGCTGGAGATTGAGTTAGGAGAATTGGAGAACAAATGGCATTTTTCATCCCTGGAAAAAATCTTTATCGAAAATAGAATCTATCGAGATATCGAAGAGTGCGAAACATGGGAAGCGGTTCTATCGGCCATCGACAAAGGATTGGACCCCTTCAAAGGCTTGTTCCGCCGAGAAATAACGGAGGAAGATATTGTTCGATTGACGGAAATTAAGATTAAGCGAATTTCCAAATTTGATTCGTTTAAAGCCGATGAATACATCAAAGGATTGGAAGATTCAATTGCCGAAGTGAAACACCATTTGGAACATTTGGTGGATTATGCAGTTGAATATTACAAGCGTTTATTGAAGAAATTTGGTACAGGAAAAGAACGGAAAACGGAGATAAGGGCGTTTGATACGATTGAAGCCAACGTAGTGGCTGTGGCTAACGTAAAACTGTATGCTAACTACAAAGAGGGCTTTGTTGGAACGAGTTTAAAGAAAGAATCGTTTGTTGTGGATTGCAGCGATATTGATGATATTATCGCTTTCCGTGCCGATGGAAAATATTCTATTGCCAAGGTAACAGACAAGCAGTTTTACGGGAAAGACCTGATCCATGTAGATGTTTGGCGTAAAAACGATGAACGTACTACGTACAATGTAGTGTATTGGGACGGGGCGGATAAAAAGGTCATGGCAAAACGATTTAATGCCACCGGATTGATTCGCGAAAAGGAGTATATTTTCAGCAGTGAACACGCCAAATCCCAGGTCCTTTATTTTTCGGCCAATCCGAATGGTGAGGCTGAGCGAGTTACCTTGCATTTAAGTGCCACCGCCAGTGCAAGAATTAAAAGTTTGGAGTATGATTTTGCCAAGCTGGCTATCAAAGGAAAGAGTGCGCGTGGAAATCAGATTACCAAGTATCCCGTGAGAAAGGTGGAGCTGAAAGAAAAAGGCGGGTCTACATTGGGCGGAGTAAAGATATATTGGGACGATCATACCGGTAGATTGAATGGGGATGCCAAAGGTCAGTTTTTGGGCGAGTTTGAAGGGGATAATAAACTTCTGGTTATTTACAACGATGGCCAGTACGAGATCACCAATTACGAATTAATCAATCGATATGAGCCCGAACAGGTGTATTTGATTCAGAAATATCAGCCGGGACAGGTGATACAAGTGGTTTACTTGGAGGGTAAAAGCAAGTTGCAATACGTGAAGCGTTTTGTGATCGAGACAACCACCATGGAGAAAAAATTCTCCTTTATCGGGGATGAAAAAGGATCTCAATTATTGGTGGCTACTACCAGCGCTCCGGCGGAAATAGAGGTGACTCTGGATACCAAAAAAGCTGAAAAACAGGTCTTTACGCTCGTGTTAGATGAGTTTATGGAGGTAAAGGGATGGAAAGTATTGGGCAATCGATTGCATGTAGAGAAGGTGAAAAAAGTGGTATTGCTGAGTCCTAAAGTGGGTGAAATCATTGTGGATGCGGTGGAAGAAGATGTTGTAGACGATATTGATCCTATGGAAGGCAGTGAGGAAAGTGGAAATGAAGGGTCTTCAAATGGGTCGAATGATATCCCAGATGGATCTGTTTTACCCTTGGTTTCGGAGCAATTGGATAAGGAAAAGCGTGGTGGAATTTCTCCTTTAGATCCTCCTACGCAATTGAATTTATTGTAATGAATGAGAAGAATGCCCTGACCGTGGATTTCGGCAGAAGAGAATTTCCATCGCATTGGAAAGAGTATGAATTAATCGATTCGGGTGGATTTGAGAAACTGGAACGATTTGGGAAATGGGTGTTACGCAGGCCTGAACCCCAAGCAATTTGGGATAAATCCTTAGAAGAAAAGCAATGGGTTCAACAGGCATCGGCAACATTTGCTCGCGGTGTGGGAGGAGATCCCGAAAAGGGCAGTTGGCAATTAAAACCCACTATGCCCGAACGATGGTGGATTTCGTATCCGTTGTTTGGAAAGACGTTGAAATTCCGATTGGGATTAACGAGTTTCAAGCATGTTGGGTTATTTCCGGAGCAAGCCTCGAATTGGGATTGGATATACGAACAAGTTACTAAGCAAAAGCAAAAGTATGCTGGGGGACAGACGGCTAGTAGGGGCTCAGATAACCATGAGGGCTCGGAAGCCAATACTTCTACCAAACCGCGGGTATTGAATTTGTTTGCGTATACGGGTGGTGCATCGTTGGCGGCTTGTGCAGCAGGTGCAGATGTTACGCACGTTGATTCGGTTAAACAAGTGGTTACCTGGAGCCGAGAAAATATGGAGGAATCTGGGATGGATGGGATACGTTGGTTGGTTGAAGATGCATTTAAGTTTGTTCAACGCGAAGCTCGTAGAGGTAAAAAGTACGATGGAATATTGT
>JBJOFM010000032.1:0-5128 GCA_046048755.1 Bacteroidota bacterium
GTTTTTTCTCCTCCGATTGGGATGACGAAGAAGAAGACGATATCTTCCAAGGCGATTTGGACGCATTAGTCAACGACTTTGAAACAAAATCCCGCGAAACATTTACCGCAAGAGAATACCTAGAATTATTTAGGCACTATGCCTCCCAATTCCCTACTCAAAGCGGACAACTGCGCGTAGACCAACAAATTAGAGGTATTTTGGACCAGGCAATAGTGCATTATCCGTACATGCCAATTTTTACATTGCATATGTGTGAATGGCTCATTCGCGACCAAAAATTAAATCGTGCCAAATCATACCTAGACAAAGCCAATAAATTCAATCCCTTTGATCCTGCTTTAGGCTTTATGCAATCACTGATTTACAGTCTACAAGGAAATAAACCCAAAGCCTTTGAACATTTAGAGTCCATTTTGGAAAATCTAGGAGAAGAAGAAGCCTTATTAGAAGAATTTCTGGAAATCGCCCTGTACCACGAGCAATTTGAACTGGCTATGCCCATACTGGAAAAAGCACTGGATGCCGGATCAGAAGTTAGTTCTATCATGGAGAAATACATTGAAAAAGCCGAAGAAAACGGCCTAATCGCTGCGTTGATACCTATGATAGAGAAAATAATCGACCAAGACCCTTATTCCGCCGAAGCTTGGTTTGTGCTTGGCACAGCATTCATGTCGCAAGACAACCACGAAAAGGGACTAAAAGCATTGGATTATTCGGTTACTATTAACGAAAACTTCGCAGATGCTTGGATCGCCTACCTAGAATGCCAATACGAATTAGGTCAATACGAAGACTTAATAAAAACCTACGCCTCCCTGGAAGAAAAATTTCACAAATCCTCGTTGGAAGAAATTCAAGGGTTATTAGCCTGGAGCTATTACGAAACCGGGGACAATAAAACCTGTAGGGCTCTTTACAAAGAAATCCTTAAAAAACATCCACACGATGCAGAAGCATGGTACTCCATGGGTCTAACTTGGCATTACGAAGAAAATTACACTTCAGCCATTCCTTATTTGGAAAAGGCTTACGATATCGATCGATTTGAACCGGATTACGGTATGGTTCTCGCATCGGCATATTTCGGCGCTAACTTAGCCGATAAGTGGGAACCGCTGTATCAAACATTAACCTTAGAACACCCTAATAATCCAGAACTATGGTTGGATTATATTACTGCTTTACATGAAAATGGAGAATCAGAAAAATCGTTAGAAGTTATTGAACAAGCGCTAACCAACAACCCGCAACATCCCGGTTTATTATATCGTTTTTCTGCTTTGTGTTATCTTAATAATCAGGTTAATGCCGCATTGCTTGTACTAGAACGTGCATTAGAATTAAACCCAAACGATCACGTACAATTGTTTACCTTTGCACCCGAACTTAAAAAAGCCAGAGCCATATTAACCTGCATTTCTAAATTTACTACACCTCGATTAGGATTATGAACCGCGATTTATTCAACTTAAAGAACTTACCCGATAGAAATCAGAAACCCAGAACCAACGGTATTACCATGGTTATGGACAAAGGACTTAGTTTAACAGAAGCCCAAAACTTCCTGGAAGTTGGAACAAGCTATGTTGATTTAGTAAAATTAGGTTTTGGAACAAGCTATTTCACGCCAAAACTTCAAGAAAAAATCAACCTCTATCATACAGCAAATATTCCCGTATACCTTGGCGGCACACTGTTTGAAGCGTATATCGCTAGAAATCAATTTGATGATTATCGGAAGTTATTGGATAAATTGAATTTAACACATGCCGAAGTAAGCGATGGTTCCTTGGATATGAACCACGATGAAAAATGTGAATACATCAATACACTGTCCAAAGATTTTACTGTTTTAAGTGAAGTAGGTTCAAAAGATGCTGAAAAAATCATCCCTCCCTACGAATGGATTGAACAAATGGAAACCGAATTGGCCGCGGGTGCTAGCAAAGTTATCGCTGAAGCACGTGAATCAGGAACCGTAGGTATTTTCCGAGGTTCGGGAGAAGTTCGCTCCGGTTTGGTTGCTGAAATTATCCGTAAAATCCCGCAAGAAAATGTAATTTGGGAAGCACCCAAAAAAGAACAACAAGTTTGGTTTATTCAATTATACGGCACCAATGTAAACCTCGGGAATATTGCTCCTAACGAGTTGTTACCCCTAGAAACCTTGCGTTATGGTCTTCGTGGAGATTCTTTCCACTTCTTCCTAAATCAACAGTAAACATACCCGCTATTTACTACTCCTCCTAGATTAATATGTCCACTGCTGTCTTACTTGATGCAGCAGGATTACCCTTTTTCCATAATATCTCTGGATGCTTTTTTCCAAAAATTGAAAAACGATCCCGTTGCCGATGCTTGCACACTCATCCATGGTCTTGAATCTTTCTGTGCATCCCAATGACGAACAATAGGATGTTCACGCGTGATAAAAGTTGACGCTGGAAACCATGATTTCAATTCCTGAAACTCACAAAATACAATCTTAATATTGGGAATTTCCCGGGCTAATGCCATCACAAAATTCAATACTACATCACTTACCGGAAACTTCTTAAAATAACTTGGCTCAATCAAAAATAACCGCATACCAGAGTCTTCAACAATCCAACGTGGGTCCAAATGATACCAATGATATAAAAATATTTTTTCAGAACCCAAAACCGTTAAATCCTCCCTATTTCTAATCACCTCCACATCCAAAAAATTTGGAGATTCTGGAAACACCAGCGGATCAAAATCGTTCATCACATCCGGTGTTCTGAATGGATTCATAGACAATTCTTCATAACTTAAATCCAATATCGTACCTTCATCCTTTGTTCCACAGTACTTATTGATATTTTCTTGGTTACAGTAATACAATTTACTAGAATTCGTACCACAAACCCACTGCCAACTTAGCCAATTACTAGCCAAATCTCCATCCAATAAATAATAATGCATCCATTTCGCACCATCCTGCCAAGAATACCCTCCGATATTGGTCCATAAACTCGCCAAATACATCCGTAAATGATTGTGCATGTACCCTGTATTCTGCAAATGGCCGATACCGATATCCATTGCTGAAATGCCAGTTTCTAAGCGATTAATGGCAGATGGAATAACTGAATTGGGCAGATCATGTCGAATTCGCTCCTGCTTATTTCTCAACGATGAGAAAATTTCATCCCCCTTGTCCAACCATATACGCTGCCAATACTCCCGCCAAGCCAGTTCTTGCAAAAACTTCTCGATTTCCCAGGGCGAATCTACCTTAGACAACACCACTTTTCTAATATCGTCAACGGAAATTACCCCTCGAGAAATATAGGGCGAAAGGTAGGTAACCGCGCCCCAAATAAAGTTCCTTGTCTTACTGTACTTATAAGGATCAATGGATTCAACTCTCTGCCAAATAGAATCAAAATCCGTAGGAAATGGTATCTGTGGAATTTTCATAGTTTAATTAGAGACTATATATTCAATTATTACAGTAGTTTTTACTAAAATTCCCGATCTAAGGTTTTCAAATAGTTGTCAGCTACCTGTAAATGATTATTCCGCTTCTCCTCGGCCATACCATCCCAAGTTCGTAACAACATACCCAATCTTAGATTACTGGAGAAAAAAGCCCTTTGCTTATGCATAAAACGCCAGAATAAGGCATCCCAAACTGTTTGCCATCCTCCAATACCCGTATTTCTCTTAAACCCACCCATCTTTATCAAATAATTGGAACCGGATATATACGGTTTACTGGTCATTAATCCCCCATCGGCAAAGCATATCATGCCGTAAACATTAGGAACCATCACCCAATCGTATGCATCCACATACATCTCCATAAACCATCGATAAACTTCATCGGGATCAAATTCACACAATAACATAAAATTCCCTAATATCATTAACCGCTCAATATGATGATTATACCCAAATTTGAGTGCTTTTTTAATAGCAAAATCCACCGGTTCAATACCCGTTTCACCGGTGTAAAATGCCGATGGAATTCGCCGATTAAATCCCCAGTAATTCGTGCTCCGTTGCCTAGAGCCCAAATCTTCATATACATGACGAATAAATTCTCTCCAACCCGTAATTTGACGAACAAAACCTTCCAACGAGTTCAATGGCACCTCGTTCGAATTCGCATAGTCTATTGCCTTTTCTACTACCTCTGTTGGACTTAATAATCCAACATTGATTAGTGGTGATAACACCGAATGAAACATAAACTCATTACCAGATTGTGTAACAATAGCATCTTCAAAATCCCCAAATAACCTAAAACGATGCTTAAAAAATTCATCCAGCCAAACCAATGCACCCTCCCTATTTGTAGGATAAAAAGTAAGTTCATCCCAATAATTCAAGCCCAAATTATTCCCAAAATTTACCTCCACATAATTCCTTGCCTCATCCAAATAGGCGTTTACCGGAAGAAATGCAGGCGTTGGTACCGAAATCTGTCCTTTAAACGCCTTTCGATTCTCCGCATCAAAACTGTATTTACCACCTATGGGTTTCCCATCAGCAGTCATCAACCAACCTCTATTTTTTCGATTATATTGATAAAAATCGGTTTGAAAGTAAGATTTACGTCCACGTTGATACACCACATTTTCCTCCTTTGTATTGATAAAATTTGGTGTTTCGATCCAAGCTAATTCTAAGGAATGTGCAGCGGCACTTTGTTCAATTCTTCGTCTTAACCAATTATCGGTAGGATCGATAAAGTTCAGTTCCAGCCCCAAACCCTTCATGCCTTGCAGAAATACACGAACATCCGAGGAGGGACTGTTAGACTCTATATAACTCACTTTTACGCCCTCAGCAGCAAGAAAATCCGCAAATTGACGCATGCTGCATCGATGAAAAATAAGCTTTTGCTTATGAAAATTAAATTGTTTAAAAAATAAATATTCTTCAATTACAACTACCTCGTCCATTGTTTCCCAAAAACGAAAAGCATAAAAAAGCTGGTGAGGAAATACAACGACAATCTTTTTCATCAACACAACCAACAACCCGTGCTGTGTTTTGTTTAAACCGTGGCGGAACCAATAGAATTATTCTACCTATTTAATTTATATAAATTCCACTTTCCACTGGAGTAAGTGATATTTTTATCGTTTTT
>JBJOFM010000033.1:0-4676 GCA_046048755.1 Bacteroidota bacterium
GGCATTAATAGGCGAACCTTCTACCGTATCGGTGAAATGTTTGGTGCCACAATACACTACGTTTTCGGGCAGGGAATTATCGTATGTTTCGGGGTATTTGCTTCGGTAATCAGAAGAAAATACATCATGACGAGCACTGGTTAAACCATTACTTCCCATGCCTCCGTTGTATTCGGTTTCGTAGGTTGACATTCCGTACGATGCAAAACCAACAATAACGTTTCCTGCTTTAATATTTGCATTATCGATAATATCGGTACGTTGTGCTTTAGCGATTAATGTTGAATCAACGATTATGGTTTTTACCAAGTCGCCCACATCGGCTGTTTCTCCGCCTGTAGTAAAAATTTCAATGCCGTGATTGCGCATGTTTTGGCAGAATGCTTCCGTGCCATTAATGATCTCGGCAATTACCTCCCCAGGAATGAGTTGTTTATTTCTGCCGATGGTGGAAGATAGCATAAACGGTCCGGTAACTCCAGCACAGAGCAAATCGTCTGTATTCATTACGATCGCATCTTGAGCAATGCCGGCCCAAACGGAACTATCACCGGTTTCTTTCCAATACGCATAAGCCAAGCTACTTTTGGTTCCAGCCCCATCGGCATGCATGATTAAACAGCTGTTGGGGTCGTTGCTGAGGATATCGGGTACTACCTTGCAAAAGGCGTGGGGGAAAAGACCTTTATCCACCTTGGCGATGGCTTTATGAACGTCTTCTTTTTGCGATGAAACGCCGCGTTGTGCGTATTTGTCTGTCATGCCGCTGCAAAGGTAACACGATTTTTTTGCTCGCAAAATTTGTGGTAGGTTTGTATAGCGTATGAGTCTAGAAAAGCCGTTGATTTTAGTAAGTAATGACGATGGGATTACCGCTCCAGGAATTGCAGCGTTGATTTCGGTTGCCAAGGAATTTGGGGATGTTTTGGTTGTTGCGCCCGATAAGCCGCAGAGTGCTATGGGTCATGCCATCACCATCAATCAGCCCATCCGGTTGACTCCATCCGATTTATACGAAGGAGTGGAGGCCTATCAGTGTTCGGGTACCCCGGTGGATTGTGTGAAATTGGCGATCGATAAAATACTTACGCGCAAGCCGTCCCTGATGGTTTCGGGAATCAATCACGGGAGTAATTCGTCCATTAATGTTATTTATTCGGGTACAATGAGTGCCGCAGTTGAGGCGTCCATAGACGGAATGAAAGCCATTGGATTTTCGTTGTGTGATTACAGTTGGAATGCCAATTTTGAGGTTGCTAAACCGTTTATTCGTAAAATTATTGCGGGTGTATTAGCCAATGATTTGCCTTACGGAACGTTGTTGAATGTGAATATTCCGGTGCCCGAAGATGGAGAAATTAAGGGAATCAAAGTATGTAGGCAGGCTCAAGCAAAATGGAAAGAAGATTTTGATAAGCGCAAAGATCCTTTCGGACGAGATTATTATTGGATGACCGGTAATTTCGTGAATCTCGATCACGGAGACGATACCGATGAGTGGGCATTAAAGCATGGGTATGTGTCCTTGGTGCCAACCATGTTTGATTTAACGGATCATCAACGAATAGCAACCATTAATCAGTGGGATTTAAATGAACAGTAAAACAATTCTTTGGATGCTTTTGGGCTTAGTGATAGCCTTTGCATTGCCGTTGGGCTTGGGTATTTTAATTGCATTGGCGCAACAGGTGAAACCGGATAATTTTTTGTGGGCGGTTGCCAACATGCGTTGGTTTTATAATTCTATTTATCAATTGGCTATCGCGGCGAATATTGGTGTGTTTTTCCTCATCATGCGGGTGGATGAAGTTAATTGGCCGTCAATGGGGGTGAAAATTCCTGGACATTTATTGGTTTTTTTTGGCCGAGGTTGGTTGATTGCCACCATAGCACACACGTTGTGGGCGGTAATCATTGAGTTGGGGAAATGGTCGTCATAGCACTGTAGTCCGTGAAGATTTTTTTGGTTGTCGGAGAAGCTAGTGGCGATTTGCATGCCAGTCATGTAGTTACCGCCTTACGCGCGGCCAAGCTGCCGGAAAATCAGAAACTTGAATTGGTAGGTTGGGGGGGAGACAGAATGCAAGCAGCAGGAATGCGTTTGCTAAGTCATTACAAGGACCGGGCTTTTATGGGCTTGGTTGAGGTAATAAAAAATATCCGAACGGTAATGGGATTTTTATCTCAGGCCAAGGAAGATATTGAGCGAGAGCGCCCGGACATTTTATTATTAATTGATAACCCTGGATTCAATCTCCGTTTAGCTGAATTTGCGAAACAACGGGGTATACCGGTTCACTATTATATCGCTCCGAAAGCATGGGCTTGGAACGAAGGGCGGATTAAAAATATGCGAAAGTATATCGACACCTTGTACGTGATTTTTCCTTTCGAGGTAGCGTATTTTGAAAGCAGGGGAATGCCTTGCACGTATGTGGGCAATCCAATTTTCGACGAAATCGACGCTATGATTCATCGTTTTCATGAAAACCGCGGTTGGGATGTAGAGTTGGAGACCTTGGTAGAGTCTGGGACCGTGGTTGAATCTGAGACCTTGTTTCAATCTAAGTCCGTGAAAGATAGGATAGATAGTAAGATTATACTATTGATGCCCGGTTCTCGCAAAAATGAGGTAAGCAGTTTGCTGCCTGTTTTTATCAAATCGGCAAGGAAATATGATGATTCGGCAAGGTGTTTCGTAGCGGGTGCACCGGGATTGGAGGCTGATTTTTACAAGGATGTATTACAGCGGGCGGTTGACCGGAAGGTAATTTCTCAGGCCGATGCCGATTCCGTGCAAGTAATATTTGGCGCATCGTACGCAATGCTGATGCAATTGGGAGATGGTGAATTGATCGCTCCCATTCATAGAAAAACCATGGGGAAAGGGTTGGCGTTAGTGGCAAGTGGTACGGCCACGTTGGAAACCGCTTTATTGGGCGTTCCGCAGGTGGTAGCATATCGACTCAATGCAGTATCGTACTGGTTTGCCCGCAGGTTGGTGAAGCTAACGTGGGTCTCTTTGGTAAATATTTTGTTGAATCGCGAATTGGTGGTAGAACATTTGCAGGAAGTAACGCCGGAGAGGTTGGTGTGGTCGATGCAACAGTTGGATGCAGATTACAATCCTACCAATGTGGGTAAAGTACAAGCCGGATACCGGGAATTGCGGGAACAACTTAAAAATCCTCATGGAATTTCACCGTCCCAGCATCTTGCAACGTTGTTGTTAGGCGGGCGAGAAGTTGACACGATTTAGTCTTTAAGCAATTCGGTCTTTTTCTTTGTAAATTCTTCTTCGAGGGTTTTTTATAAAGGTTTAACTACGAAGGCCCAAATTTTCATTTTAACATCTACCCCAGCACCGTAATTGGGATTCCTTAAACCTAAGGTTATGGAGTTTGTGCTATCCGTAGGGGTGTCTAGAATATCGATGTATTTATCGTGTATATTTTTGGTTTGGGGTTTAGCAATGAAGGATTGAAAGGTGTCTTGGAAGTTAAATCCTCCTGCTTGACTGGATGGTATTACGAACAAGTCCACTGAGGATGTGCCTGTATTTACTAGATTCAATGCACCCAATAGTCCCCATGCGTATGCCACAAAGGGGTCTTTTGTTAATTTCTGTGCGGCAGCCGGTACAACCACTTTGGCAAGTTCGGTTACAGGTTCGGGTCCCGCTCCCATCCAATAAGCCCAATAAACGGTTCTAGGCGGTAGTTTGAATGTGCGTGTAATTACTGATTTGTTAGAGATCCATGCGGTGCTTCGTGCTCCCAACCGAAAGGTCTCCTCTACGATTTCAAATGGTATTACATTATCGTTATACAATAATACTGGCTCGGGTTCGGGTTTACAGCTGCTAATAAAAACCAAGATGGTTGAAATTGCCGATAAACTTAACAATTTACGAATTGAATCGCTTGTTTTATTCCATCCCATCATAAGCACTCGTTAACTTTATAGGTGAATCCAGTATGGGTCATTAGGGTAGAATTATTTTTTAGGTACCGCGCTTCGTAACCTACGGGTACACAGCCATTTCTATGATTGAATTGGCTTCCTTCGTTCATGTATTTGTAGACATCGTCTAAGGTTTTTAGCATAAACGTGGGTCCTGGTGCGGCTTCCACGGTTAATTGAATGTCTGAAACTATTTGTTTTTGACTAGCGGTTAAACTGCTAGACATACCCTTCAATACTAATTCTACGCAGGCTTTTACTTCGCGTTGACTGTAAGACGAAACCACGCGAGCTAAAGCCACTCTGCCGTAGGATACACTGGAAACATAGGCGGGCGGATTATCGTCCGAAATCAGTCGTTTTAAGTCCGAAACATTCACATTCGCACCAAAAAATCCAGCGGGATTGCTGGGGTATTCTACGTTTACGTTGAAGTAGATATTCTTGACCATCATGTACATAGTGGTGTATCCGGTGGTGTTTATTTTTTGAAATTTGGTGGATAGACCTCCAGCTAAGAATCCGAAATTCAGCCCAAGATCCATAAGCGCTTGGTTTTCCGAGTAGGTAATTTGTACGTTTTGGAAAGTGAATGTTGGGGGCATGAACCAAAAGAGTTTGGAAACGTCGTCAAATTCTGTTTGGTAATTGGCGTTGGTGGGCGAGGGCAAGTTGAAGCTAGTAGAGCCTTGGGTGCCTTGAACGGTATAATT
>JBJOFM010000034.1:0-5861 GCA_046048755.1 Bacteroidota bacterium
AAGCAGGTAGAGTTGCCGATTTCTTAGAGTTAGGCGAATTAATGTGTATCGATGCTCTTGACAGAAATGAGAGTTGTGGTGGACACTTTCGCGAAGAATACCAAACCGAAGAAGGGGAAGCAATGCGCGACGACGACAAATACGCTTATGTTTCTGCTTGGGAATACAAAGGCTCCGATTGGCAGTTACACAAAGAAGAATTAAATTACGAAAACATTAAAGTTCAACAACGTTCTTACAAATAATACAACCATGAATCACGACATGAATATCACGCTCAAAGTTTGGAGACAGGAAAACACCAATGCCTCTGGACGATTTGAAGAGCACAAGGTAGTTGCCAATCCGGACATGAGTTTCTTGGAAATGTTCGATGTTCTAAACGAACAATTGATCGAAACTGGCAAAGAGCCGATTGCTTTCGACCACGATTGCCGCGAAGGAATTTGTGGTATGTGTTCCATGGTTATCAATGGAAGACCTCATGGCCCCAAAAGAGGCGTTACTACTTGCCAATTGCACATGCGCAGCTTCAAAGACGGCGATACCATCACCGTTGAACCATGGAGAGCCAATGCATTCCCGGTAATTAAAGATTTAAGCGTAAACCGAGGCGCCTTTGATAGAATTATTTCCGCCGGTGGTTTCGTTTCTGTAAATACTGGTAACGCGGTAGATGCTAATGCCATCCTAATCCCTAAAGAGGTTGCGGACGAAGCATTTGAAGCAGCTACGTGTATTGGTTGTGGAGCATGTGTAAGTGCCTGTAAAAATGCCAGTGCTATGTTATTTGTTGGTGCAAAGGTTACTCAATTGGCTAAATTGCCCCAAGGCCAGCCAGAAAGAGAAACGCGCGTAGTGGCGATGGTAAACCAAATGGATGCCGAAGGATTTGGCGCTTGTACCAATACCGGTGCTTGCTCAGCAGAATGCCCAAAACAAATTCCATTAAGCGTAATCGCCAATCTAAATAAAGAATATTACCGCGCTAAAATGAACGGTAAGTAATTCAATTAGAAAACAAAATTTAAATATGAAAGCGAATTTTCTTCGGAAAGTTCGCTTTTTTTATACGATAAATCTGTTAATCTAGGGGTTAACTCTCAATTTTATGGGCTAATTCTCAATGGGAACACACAAACCTATTTGCATTCCAAACAAGGGCGACCAATACGTTTGAGCACCTTTAGCATTCGGCAATAAAGGAATCATAACGCGTGGACTAAATGCAATTCGCATTCCCACGGATAATTCGTATTCCAATCGGCCCGACAGGGTAAAAAACGCATTGCCCTTAACACTCGAAGCTTTGTTAATTACTAATCCTGTATCTACCGTAGTCCCATAAACATCGTCTCGAACAATTCCGTTCCCTTCTGGCAACAGAAATCCGATAGTATTAATCTTCAAACCGTGATTTAGCAATAAGGCAGGCATCAGACCGGCTTGCATCCATACAGATCCTTGTTTTATCTGAAATCCACTACCATCCAAACGCTTATCCCAAGCAATCAACCCCGCTAAATAGGCAGATCGAAACTCATAATGCACTTCCATATCACCCGCTACCACCTGATTGTCGTAAACCTCTAGGGTAGGATGAATCTGATAACCAAACATCGTTCCCGTTTTCACTCGGTCAAACCCCGTAGTTACCAACCCTGCCCCTACGGTCATTCCTGAATATTTCTTTTTCCGATTTTGATAGGTTACAAAGAAATTCAAAGTTTGCAGTGATTTATCGGCGATTTTAAAAGAATCCATTAAGCCCGATTCGCTATACCCGCCTGCAAGATCAGGAGTATATGCCGATATTATTCTTCCGCTAATAGACGGCATCGCTCCAACTTCTAAGACATTATTCCAACGCTTTGGTGTCTGTCCTTGCTGGGCATGAAGCATTATCGAAAAACAACTAAAAATTAATAGCGAAATTGAACGCATGGAACAAATTTAATGCGCAACAACCGGTATTCCCGAATCACTATTGTCAAACTTCATGATTCGAATGTGGTGATAGAAACGCCAAGTACCCAAAATAGCAGCTACAAACAACCCAATGGTAAATCCTAACCACACACCATAAACCTCCCAACCCATGGTTACACCCAGTATATAACTTAAGGGTAAACTTACTACCCAATAACTAATTATGGATAATCCAGACGACCAATTTACATCTTTCACTCCCCGTAGCATATTCATGGCACCGGCTTGTATACCATCGGCAACCTGAAATGCCGCTGCAAGTAAGAATAGTGGTAAGATTATAGGCATCACACCATCGGATAATTTATATAATCCAGCGATTTGTTGATTAAATACCACAAAAATCACCATGTTCACTAACTCAAAAACGGCTATCACCAAAAATACAGCGTGGGCCGTATGCCTAATTTTTACCCTATCTTCTTCCCCGTAAGCATTACCCACCAATATTGCACCCGCCATTGCAATGCCACTAACTACCATATACGCCACAGACGCCACATTCAAGGCCACAGCGTGAGCTGCCAACTGCTTTTCATCGAACCAACCAATCATTACTCCAGACAAACCAAAGCACGCCCACTCCGCAAAGGTCTGCAGAGCAACAGGAATACCCAACTTCCAAATTTGAGGTAATTCCACTTTTATTTGATTCCAACCCGGCATTTTCTTCGGTACATAAGTTCTCATAAATCGAGAATATCGAATGTACCAAAGTCCAGATAATGCCATAATGGTTCGAGAAACCAAGGTTGCATAGGCAGCACCATTTAATCCCATTGCCTCAAACCCCCAATGACCGTAAATCCACAAATAATTCAATAAAACATTCAATAATAAGCCGCCAGTTGAAATCACAACCGCAACCTTGGTATGCCCCAATCCATCTGTAAATTGCCGAGTTACAACATTTATTAATAATGGAAAAATGCTAAAGGAAATAATATTCAAAAAACCCGGAGCTAATTCGTTCACTCTCCCTTTCTGATTGAGCCAATGAAAATTATGCACCAATATCTGCATCACAGAAAATTGCGCAACAAATAATATCATAGCGATTACCAATCCCGCCCGATACGTTATAAAACCATCGCTCGCCTTCCCCTGCCCTACTTTTATGCTCACCAACGTAGAAATTGCAAATAACACCCCAAAGGTTAATCCGCATGCCATAAAAAATATGTTATTTGCCTGATTTGCACTGGCCAAAAAATCATCGCCCAAATCACCAACCATCACGGTATCCGCCACCCCCATAAGCACTACACTTAATTGACCCAAGACAATGGGATAGGCCAATTTGAGCATCGTAGTTATCTGCTCTTTGTAAAGTACAAATGGGTTTTTCATGAAAAGGAATGCAAAAATAGGACAAAGCCACTATCGGAAACCGATATTACCATTAACTTTGTATTGTGGTGGTTCAAGTTCTTTGGGAAGACAATCATTTGTTGGCGATTAATAAACCCGCAGGTATGGCCGTTCAAGGCGATCAAACAGGCGATTTTCATTTATTAGAATGGGCAGAACGATACATTGCCGAAAAATACAACAAGCCTGGAAAAGCATTCGTAGGGTTAATACATCGAATAGATAGGCCCGTAAGCGGAGTATTAGTATTGGCAAAAACATCAAAAGCACTTACGCGGATGAATGAGGTTTTCAGAAATAAATCAAACACCAAAATCTACCATGCATTAACCACACGGGCACTGCCAGAAGAAGAAGGAGTTTTACATCACCACGTATCGAAAGACGGAGTAACGCATCGCGCCCATGCATACAACAGCCCCCGAAACAACACCAAACCCGCCACCTTGTATTTTAAACTAATTAATAATTATGGCGGTAAATTTCTATACGAAATCACGTTGGAATCCGGAAGATTTCACCAAATACGGGTGCAACTTTCCAAAATGGGATGCCCCATTTTAGGGGATGTAAAATACGGAGCCGCAGAACCGCTGCCAGATAAAAGTATCGCATTGCACTCGCACCGACTTATTTCCCCGCATGCCGTTACCACCCAACCAGCGATCGATATTATCGCGCCCTACCCCAAAACCCAGTGGTGGGGATTATTTAAATCAAAGTAGCACGTATTAAAGAAAGGTGTTGCATTTTTAGATGCTACATCATTTACTCGTGGAGAGCACCATTCGTTTTCAAGGCAGAATTAATCTGTTTTCTAACTCGCAAAACCAAGCTCTACAGCAGGATCCCAAAACACGTCCGAAAAGTTTACAATTGTATCATTTTCAACTAAAACACCTTCCAATATTAATTGCTCTGCCATGGATTCGGGTGGAACAAAATGCATTTTCCCCGTTAGCATACCGTTTCTATTAACAACGCGATGAGCCGGCACCGGTGGGGTTTTAAAATGAGACTCATTCATGGCCCATCCCACCAATCTACTGCTTCTACCAGATCCCAAAAATTTAGCAATTGCACCGTAACTAGTTACACGTCCATAGGGAATGGAACGTACTACCTCATACACTTGGTCGTAAAAACTTAATTGTTCAACCATAAACAACCATTTTGGAACAAAAATTGTCATTAAATTGCAGAGTTAAAACAAGGTCATACAATTATGTTGAAATTTTTAAGTAAATCCACACTGTTTATCTTAGGTTCCTTGGTGTTGTCTTCGCCCATATTGGCACAAAATTCAACCCCATCAAAGTTTCAACCTATACCCCAGCCCACCCGTATCAAGCCCTACCAACGAGCTACTACGGCTGTTAAGCCCAACGTCCATGGAGCCTATCCTAAAATCACAAACGGCAAAGCATGGGATGGCAGAGAGCCCGGGAATTATTCCTTGCGATTCAAAATAAAAACACTTACACCAGATAACGTAAAAGCATCGCCCACAACCATTTACAAGGGAGACACTGTATTTTTGGCCGATCATCACATCGGTTCAAAATATTTAAGAGATACAGCTGTAATTGACAAAAACGGGGTAGCAAATTTCACAGGAACTCAAAAATTGCAACGCGGAATGTACCTATTTGTGCTTCCGGGCAAAAGAGACTACTTCGAATTTATCGTAGACGATGACCAAGATTTTGAAATTTCGTACGATACTGCATGGTACGAACGCGATTACTTTAACAAAATGAGTGCGGTAGGCTCAGCGCAAAACACAGCCTACATTAATTATCAGCGCGGTAAAACTGGCATTATTGACCAACTCTATGCGGTTGACCAACAACTTGAAATCGATTCGGTTGGACCCAAGAAAGAAGCCTTAGAAGCGAAAAAAACGGCATTATTAAACGATAAAGAAAAATACGATTCCATCTTCATCGCCAATAATCCAGACCACTTATTATCCAGATTCTTGTTAACCATGGTGAGTATTAATATACCCACACAATATCCTACACTACCCAATGGAGATAAAGACTCCTCATTCCCCTACCGTTATTTCAAATCGCACTACTGGGACCATTTCGATTGGAACGAAGATGGATTAGTGCGAATGCCAGTAAACGTAGTGAAACAGAAACTCGATTTCTTTTTCGATAAATTAATTTTACCCGATGCCGATTCGTGCATTCAAGAAGCTGAACGTATAATGGCTGCCTGCCGTAACACCATAGAAATGGAAAAATACGTTATTTGGTACCTCACCAACCGTTTTGAATCGTCCAATATTATGGGAATGGATAGAGCTTTCATACACATGGCTGTTTCTACCTATGGTCAAGGTAGAGCTTGGTGGACAGATAGTTCAACCATTACGAACATGTGTAAAAATGCCTATGAACGCTGGCCAACAACCATCGGTCAACCCGCACCTGAATTAGAATTAAAAAACATAAAAGGAGAATGGTACAGAACACAAAGCACCAAAGCAC
>JBJOFM010000035.1:0-7017 GCA_046048755.1 Bacteroidota bacterium
ATGGGAGGACAAGAGTGGATTTGGATTTTGGTTTTGGTTTTGTTGCTATTTGGCGGCAAGAAGATTCCTGAACTAATGCGTGGCTTAGGCAAGGGAATCCGCGAGTTTCAAGATGCTAAAAACAATGTTAGCACAGAGATTCGTAAAGGAATGGAAGAAGATTCCAAGGACAAAAACTAATAATTCCAAGGATTTTGAAGCATTACAGCCGAATTTCGGATATTCGGGAAGATTTGTATGCCGGTAGGGTAACCTGCTTGGATTTGGTTAATTATTACTTGAAGAATATCGAAAATAATGCGCATTTGAACGCATTTTTAGAAGTGTGGGAAAATGAATCCAAAGAAAAAGCGGCTCAAATCGACGAAAAAGTCAAATCGGGTACTGCAGGGAAACTAGCGGGAGTTGTAGTTGCGATCAAGGATAACTTGAGTTATGCTGGTCATAAGGTATCGGCTTCATCAAAAATTTTAGCAGGATTTGAGTCGATTTACACGGCTACTGCGGTTCAGCGTTTATTGGACGAGGATGCCATCATTATTGGAAGAACCAATTGCGATGAATTTGCGATGGGGGCATCCAATGAAAACAGTGCATTTGGCCCAGTTCGAAATGCCGCTAATCCAGACAAAGTGCCGGGCGGATCGTCTGGCGGAAGTGCGGTAGCGGTTCAAGCAAAAATGGCGCATTGTTCTTTGGGGAGCGATACCGGTGGGTCCATTCGTCAACCTGCAGCATTTTGCGGTTTGTATGGATTGAAACCCACATACGGCGTAATTTCTCGTTGGGGATTGTTGGCATATGCATCGAGTTTCGATCAAATTGGACCTATCACCCAGAGTCTGGATGACATGGTAGAATTAACTTCTATCATGGCCGGAATGGATGGTCACGATGCAACCATGATTCAGTCGCCGATTGAATATTCAGCACCTCAAGCACCCGGAAAATCAACCTTTGCGGTAATGCGGGATGCGGTTGAAGGTGATGGAATTTCTGCGGAAATTAAAGCTAAAATGGTTTCGCTTATTGCCAGATTAGAGGATCAGGGCCATACGGTGAACTATTTCGATTTCCCATTATTGGATTACATGGTACCTGCATATTACGTGTTAACTACTGCGGAAGCATCGAGCAATTTGAGTCGATACAGCGGCATGATGTACGGATACCGCAGCGGAAATGCCAAAGATTTAGAATCTACCTTTACATTGAGTAGAACCGAAGGATTTGGTTCGGAGGTAAAACGCAGAATCATGTTAGGTACATTTGTTTTAAGTAGTGATCAGTACGATGCTTACTACGAGAAGGCACAGAAGGTTCGACGAATCATTCAGGAAGAAACGGATGCTATTTTGTTGAATGCCGATGCAATATTATTACCTACAACGAGCACAGTTGCATTTGGGTTGGGAGAAAAAGCAAGTAACCCGGTGGCGATGTATATGGCTGATTTGCTAACGGTACAAGCCAATCTAGCTGGGAATCCCGCTATAAGTATTCCCGCTGGAATCAATGAAGAGGGATTGCCGATGGGTGTACAGTTGATGACAAAACGCGGCGAAGATCAGCAATTATTTGATTTAAGTAGACTAATTGAAGGTGCTTTAGCGTTATAGTTGTAGCAATACTGCTTACGTTATTTTTAGAATAGTTTGTTTATTATGTTACGAGTACGGGTACTTATATCGTTATTTTTCATTTGGAGTTGGGCATTTTCTCAATCGGATATACAATTAAAAATCAAATCGTTAGAGCAAAAAGGGCTACCGTATTTTTGGAATGCCGAAATAGAGCTTTCTATTCGGGATTGGTTAAAAAACGAGAATCAGAGCACCAGTATTTTCTTAGGTAGATACCAATATTATTCGGCAATCATTAACCCGGTTTTGTCAACAAAACAATTGCCTTGGTTTTTGTCTTACATGCCTGCGGGTTCAACGGGTTTTGAACCGAGATATCGTGATGAGGGCGGCAGTTCAGGGATGTGGCCAATGGGATTCACCATGGGTAAAAAGTATGGATTAAAGCAAACGGCCTTGTTTGATGAACGCAGGGATCCAGTAAAAAGTACCCAGGCGGCTTTATCGTATCTAAACGACTTACATATTATTTATAAAGACTGGTTAAAGGCAATTACTGCATTTAGAATTGGTGCCATCCGAATGAATCAGATTATTCATGAATTGGATGGAGATTTGGATTTCGATCGTATTTATTTGTTATTGGAGCCGGAAGAAAGGATTCCGATTATTCAATTTTATTCAGCTGTAGTTGTATTGGCCTATGCCAAAGACTTCGGTATTAAGCCAGTTACCTATTCGGAGATGGCATCATCCCAAGTATTATCGGTGAGTGAGCCAGTACCTTTTTCGTTATTAAATGAGAAGTTGGGAATTGGTTTAATGGAATTGCGCCTGTTAAATCCGGAATTGAGAGCTGACGTAATTCCTTACATGGGAAGCGATTTTGTATTTCGATTACCCAAGGAATATGTAGGAAGATACAATGCCATGCGGGATTCTATACCCGGTTGGTTAAATCGTTTTGGTGGCAACGACAATGGAGTTGTTCGCCGATTACCTAACGTAGAAATCAAAGAGGAGGTTGTTGCTATGGAAAATAAGGACACGGCTGTTTCCATGGAGATAGCTAGCAATGATCAATCGGTGGTGGATGCCGCGGGAATCACTCCTCCTCGGCCCAAAACAGCTGAATATAAAGTTTGGGTTTATTATCGAGTTAAGTCGGGTGATGCAGTTTACACACTTAGCGACGTATTTGATTGTGAACCAGCGCAGCTAAAGCAATGGAACCGCTTGCGATCGAATTCGTTGGTGGTAGGGACACAGTTGAAGTTCTACGTACCTGCAACCAAGAAGTCGTACTACACAAAAATTAATTCTATGTCGATTTCTCAAAAGAGAAACTTGGCAGCAAAGGATTAATTTTGCAAGATGCAGCAGCATTGTTGGTGGAAGCGTACGGTTCAATTTTTAATTATTCTTTTTGCAAGTAGTTTCGTACGATTGAGTGCGGGCGGTGTATTGTTGGGAACAAGCCCCAAGGATACGATTTTACCGGATCGACCCATCTTCCACAAAATAGATGGATTGATTGCGGTGGATGGTGTTTTGAACGAATTGGAATGGGGGGCTGCATCGTTTGGGAGTGATTTTTTTGAGCATTTACCTGGGGGTTGGAATGGGAATTTTCACCAGTATTTCCCTTACGACACTTCGTTGTCTGAAACTCGGACAGCTTTCAAATTATTGTATTCGTATTCGGCAATTTATATTGGAATCGTTTGTGAAAACAGAAATCCTGCTAAGAAGTTTGTAATTAATGGATTAAAGAGAGATTTCAGTGTAACAAATACGGACGGTGTGGTTGTAACGTTGTCTACGTTTAATGATGGACAGAACGGGTTTTCTTTTGGATTAAGTCCGTACAACACGCAACGAGAAGGTTCCGTTGAGAATGGCGGAGGTTTTGGAGTAACCACGGCTTGGGATCAGGTTTGGTTTAGTGAAACTTCGTTACAAAACGGTTATTGGGTTGCGGAGATCATGGTGCCATTGAAAAGTATACGGTTTGTGCCTGGTGTTAAGGAATGGTCCGTAAATGTTTCTCGATTCGATTTGAAGAACAATGAGATTTCTAATTTTAGCCGGGTTCCAAGGAATTTCAACGTAAGTACATTGGTTTTTGCGAAGCCTGTTGGGTTTTCCGAAGGTAGCAGCCCCAACAAGAAATCCAGAAACTTGGTGTTGATTCCGTACGCATCGGGTAATGGATTCCAAGAGAAAGTGGGGAGTCCGCGAAGTTTTGTGCCGAAAGTGGGGTTGGATGCGAAGGTGGGATTGAGTAAGAGTTTAAACATGGACATAACGGCTAATCCTGATTTTGCGCAGGTGGATGTGGATGTTCAGCAGATTAATTTGACTCGTTTTAGTTTGTTTTATCCAGAACGGAGGCAGTTTTTTATAGAGAATTCGGATTTGTTTGCTACGTTTGGTTTTCGACAAATTCGACCATTTTTTTCCCGTAGAATTGGATTGGCAGCGGGTGGGACGGTGCCTATTTTGGCGGGTGTACGCGTGAGTGGTAAGTTGGGAACGGACTGGCGTTTGGGAGCGATGAATATAAATACCGCTGGGGTTGCTGCTTGGCGAGAAAAGCCGATGAATTATTCGGTTTTTGCGCTTCAGAAGAAGATTTTTGCCGCGAGTACGGTGGGAGTGATTGCGGTACACGATCGAAAGATGGATACAACCGGGGATTACAATACGGTATTGGGGTTGGAGTATAATTTGTTGTCTAAAGATAGTAGATGGGGCGGAAAGGCATTTATTCAGAAATCGGATTATCAAGGATTGGCGATGAATGAGGGGTTTGCGCATGCCAGTTGGTTTCGATACAGAGATTTACGTTGGTTTCTCATGTGGAATCACGAATATGTGAGCAAGGATTTTAGGGCTCGAACCGGGTTTGTTCCGCGAATTGCGAATTTCGACACAAACGGTAAGATTGTTTTATACGATTATTGGCGGTTGGAGCCGGAAATAAAGCGGACTTGGTATCCTAAGGGTTCTAAATTACTGAACAACTATTCGTTAATGGCGTATAATTCAAGTTATTACGACAGTGCTTTTGGAATGACCGAATCGGAAAGTGAATTGGGATTGGACGTAAGTTTACAGAACAGTGCTGTTTTTCATATTAGTTTAGATAATTCGTACCAGCGTTTATTTTTACCTTTTAAACCATTTGACGATTTACCTGCTTTCTTTGGAGAATATCGTTGGTGGTCTGTTCATTCGGAGCTTACTACGAATAATCGAAAGCCGGTTTATTGCAATGCTCGAATTACCCAGGGAGGATATTTTACCGGAAAAAAATCAGAGTTTGCAGGCGAGATGTTCTATCGATTGCCGGCATTGGGAAAGAGTCAATTACCCAAGTGGGTAGTAAGTGCTAATTGGAATCGTGTGGTAGTGCGCGATGACCAGGGCGGTGGTGATGCCGTTAATTTATTGGGATTAAAGGCGGAACATAGTTTTAATACGATTTGTTATTTAACCAGCTATTTTCAGTATAACAGTCAGGCCGAACGGATGAACATCAATATACGTTTCCAATGGAGGTATCGGCCAATGAGTGACGTATTTATTGTATTATCACAGAATTGGAACCAGTTCCCTCAATTGAATACAGTGGAATCGTATTATTGGTCGGTTAGAAGCCGCAGTTTGGCTGTGAAATGGGTATATTGGTTAAACCGATAGAATCATTCCTGGAAGGGACGGTTTAGAAACCGTCTCCGTCCAAAATATTTCCTAAGCCACCCAAGATGGAACCTTCTTCGCGTCTTCCTCCGGGGGAGCCATAGCTAAGGATTTTTCCTGCCAAACGAGAAACGGGTAAGCTTTGTAACCAAACTTTCCCTGGTCCGCTTAACACGGCAAAGAATAAACCTTCGCCACCGAAAATAGCGTTTTTCACACCTTTAACCATTTGAATATCATAGTCTATCGTACTTGTAAATGCAACGATACAACCGGTATCAACGCGTAAATATTCCCCTGCTTTCAATTCTCTTTCAAGGATGTGTCCGCCGGCATGAACAAAAGCAAGTCCATCTCCTTCCAGCTTTTGCATGATGAATCCCTCACCACCAAAAAGTCCGGTTCCAAGTTTACGTTGAAATTCAATACCCACGCTTACCCCTTTAGCGGCGCATAGGAATGAATCTTTTTGACAAATAATTTTATTTCCTAATTGCTGAAGATCCATCGGCACAATTTTTCCTGCATAGGGTCCAGCAAATGTTACGCGAGCCTTATTGTAACCCATATTGCTGAAGGCTGTCATGAATAACGATTCACCCGTTAACATGCGTTTTCCAGCACTCATTAGTTTTCCAAAGAATCCATTATTTTGCTGACTTCCATCGCCAAATACGGTTTCCATTTCAATGCCATTATCCATGAACATGAAGGAACCTGCTTCGGCCATTACGGTCTCTTGAGGATCTAATTCTATTTCTACGCACTGCATTTCTTCGCCGAAAATGCGGTAGTCGATTTCGTGGTTTTGTCTCATGACTATTGTTCTAGGTATTTGAAGTTGTTTGAGAAAAAAATATTATTGATTTGCGGCAGCAGATTTTTTCAGGGCTAAAATGGAGAAATCGGTGGATTCTGCTTTGATGGTGTTAGACAAGTAACCAAGACCGGTTATTTCCATATCAACCACATCTCCGTCTTGCAACCATTGCTCTGTATAATCCGGATTGTTTAGTTTACCGGTGCCATTTAGTTCTAAGAAGCAACCGGTACCTACGGTGCCTGAACCGATAACATCACCTGGGTAGATATCTACGCCGTAAGCGCAACGTTCTACGATTTCGGCGAAGGTCCAATCCATGTCGCCCATATTCCCTTCACTCACTAATTTTCCATTCACCCAACATTTCATGGATAGATTGTAATTATTACCGGTATGGCCGGGTTTTGCATCGATTTTATAGGGTTCTAATTCATCGGGAGTAACTAGCCAAGGTCCAATTACAGTACTAAAATCTTTTCCTTTTGCTGGGCCGAGATTCAACAGCATTTCTTCCATTTGGAGGGTTCTAGCACTCATGTCGTTCATGATCATGTAACCGGCAATGTACTCGTCTGCTTGTGCTGCGGTAATATTTCGGCCTTTTTTTCCGATAACGATTGCGGCTTCCAATTCGAAATCAAGTTTCCGGAAATGATCGGGCATGCAAGGTATTTCGCCGGGGCCTTGAATGGCATTGTGGTTGGTAAAGTAAAAAATGGGATACTGATCAAATTCGGGAATCATGGGTACTCCTCGATTTCTTCTGGCGGCGGCAACGTGCTGTCGGAAAGCATACCCATCTCTGCAGCTGGTTGGCTGGGGAACGGGGGCAAACAGTTGGGCGCTATCGACTGGTGTGGCGAGATTGGCATGGTTGCCAGCGGTTATTTGGGATTCAACTTCTTT
>JBJOFM010000036.1:0-7440 GCA_046048755.1 Bacteroidota bacterium
GTAGAACTTATTGGTATTACCGATAATGATTTGTACGGACAAAGCTTGTTTACGGCATTTAATTTATTTGGTTCGAAATTTCTGAATTTCACTACCCAATCCCGATTAACCTATGGCATAGATTTACGACCAGGAATGCGCGTTTCGGGTAGTTTGTATCATGCACATTACGATTTTCCCAAGGTGAGTGATTTCAAATTCGCTTGGTATGAGAATTTATCGGATATTAATTCTATTTCCACAGAAATGACCAATGCCAGTGCGAGCTTTACCTTTGTGTACGAACCCCGAAGTTATTCCATCAAATCGGATTTGAGTTTGATGACGTTTAGTGCTCCTGGTCCAAGATATCAATTATTGTATCAAAAAGGAATCAAGGGGTTGGTGGGGTCGCAATTTGAATACGACATGGTTGTGCTATCCTATTCCTACACCAAAGTATGGAGTATGTTAGGCAGGACCATTTATTCGGCAGACTTAGCCAAAGTTTGGGGCACGCTGCCCTATCCATTATTATCAGTTTACGTTGGTAATCAAAGCTTTATGTACAATCAAAAGGCGTACAACCAAATGCGGAATTTTGAATTTATTTCTGACCAAAGCGTACAATTGGGATTTGAACACCATTTTAACGGGTATATTTTCAATCGAGTTCCCTTGCTGAATAAATTCAAATTGCGTGAAATTGTGACCAGCAAAGCCATTTATGGCACGTTGAATCAAGCCAATCGGGACATTATTCCTACACGCTACCAAGTTCCTGATATTTCAGAATTTAAGAGTTTTTCCTACAAAGTACCCTATTGGGAATTGGGTGTTGGACTGGAAAATATATTCAAGTGCATCCGAGTAGATTTTATTTGGAGAATGACCTACAGAGCTCCGGGGGATCCCAGAAATTTTGGAATAAAGGCAAGTTATAGCTTAAGTTTTTAATGGTCCACTGCCCATTGGGTAGTATTTTTGTTGTATGTCTATGAATATCCCCTCCTTTACCGCTTATGGCGCAGCGGGTAGAGTAACCGGAAGCAAACATTTAATTGTAACCCCCGAAGGCACTCATTTGTTGTTAGATTGTGGATTGGTTCAAGGCGAAGGACCTGAAGGACAGGAGTTAAACCGTCATTTTGGATTTGATCCTCGCAAAATAGACAAAGTAATACTATCGCATGCCCACATCGACCATACGGGCCTACTACCTCGGTTGGTTCGAGAAGGATTTTCTGGAGATATTGTTTGCAATCCCCCCACCCGGGATTTATGCGATTTAATGTTACAGGATTCGGCTCATATCCAACAAGCGGATTTGCGTTTTGTAAACAAACGAAGAGCCAATAAAGGATTAGATTTTATAGAACCCTTATACGATGATGCCGATGTGCTGAAAACAATGAAACTTTTTCAAACCATCCAGGACGAAGTTTGGGTAGAAATTGATCAAAGCACCAAATTATTCATGGTGCCCAACGCCCACATTTTAGGAAGTTCTTGTTTGCATTTCGAATTCACCTTAGCGAACGGAGAAAAAACTACCCTTACCTATACAGGCGATATTGGCAGGCCCAACGATCAAATACTGGAGGGACCCTTCCCCTTTCCAGCCAGCGATTATATCATTTGTGAAAGCACCTACGGGGATCGATTGCATGCGCCTTCCAAGGATGCGAAAGCCGAATTACTGCATTTAATTCAACGTATATGTGTTGATAAACGCGGAAAAATCATTATCCCGGCTTTTTCCATCGACCGAACCCAAGAAATTGTTTACCTATTGGATCAATTGGCTCACGAAAACCTATTGCCTTCCATTCCCGTATATGTAGACAGTCCTTTAAGTGTAAAAGCCACCCAAGTTATGGCAATGCATCGAGAGTCCTACAACCCGCAGATTTTGGATTACATCACACGGGATGGGGATCCTTTTTCATTTCCTAACCTGCGTTATATCTCCAAAGTTGAAGACTCAAAAGCAATTAATAATTCCGATGAGCCTTGCATCATTATTTCGGCCAGTGGTATGGCAGAGGCAGGGAGAGTGAAGCACCATATTGCCAACAGTATTGAAGATGCACGTAATGCAATTCTATTGGTAGGGTATGCCACCCCGTACAGCTTGGCTGGTAGATTGATGGCGGGTGAAGAAGAAGTGAAGATTTTTGGCGATGTATTCCAGGTAAATGCCGAAGTACATCGATTGGATAATTTCAGTGCACACGCAGACAGACAAGAGATGATTCAATATTTGAAATGCCAAGTACCCTCCAACGTGAAACGTTTATTTCTTGTACATGGCGATGCCGAAAGTATGCAGAGTTTTAAGTCGCACTTACTCAACGAAGGGTTTGCCGATGTTTTACCCGCTAAACACGGAGTGAGCTATTCCTTAATATAAGCATTTTTTTTCAGAATACAAAGTACCGAGTTGGGAGAGCCCACAGGA
Organism: Bacteroidota bacterium; assembly: GCA_046048755.1. Classification (GTDB taxonomy): domain Bacteria; phylum Bacteroidota; class Bacteroidia; order NS11-12g; family UBA955; genus JAGKXC01. The sequence goes on from JBJOFM010000036.1 coordinate 2,441, forward strand.
ACTAATCGATCGAAATAAAAACCCAACAGACTCAACAACCAAGCGGGGAATAACAAGATTCCTGACATTAATCGTATTGGAAACAAACTCCAATGCCTGTTGTTTTGCCATAACATCAACGCAAAACTAAACTGTTCATGCCCAATAGCTGCGAAGGCATGGTAATGGTATGAGCAATGAACTACATCCGCCCCACCCTGCCTGCCAACTTTTTGAATAAATTCGGCAAATTCTGACTTACCTATGGGTGCACTTCTATTCAACGCTTGCTCATAATTATAGGATTTTCTAAACAAATAAGAATACCATGGAGTATATTGATGATGGTCGATGGGAAAGTAGATGAAAACCTCTGCTTTTTCCGGTAAAGCCTCCAACCAATGTTGTAATTCTTGCAATGGATTGGGCATATATTGTAACACACTGATACCTACCAAGGCATTCACGCCCCGAAGTTTTTCTCGCAGTTTTTGCGAATTGTTTGTCAAATCCAACGTATTAAAAGTGAGCAAAGAACCCTGCTCCGTTACAAGTTTCTTATTTTCATTTAAAAAATCAATCCATCGTTGATTGAAATCAACTCCGAGAATACTTGACTCATTTTTTCTACCTTGAAATGATGTTGTTGAATGTGGGGGCTCACGTTCTGATTTTGTCTGTGAGTCATTCATGATATATGAGGCTAGACAACTAAACAACCCCTCACCACACCCCAAATCCACCATAGAAACGGATTCGTTTTGTTGGGTCTGTTTCTTAAACCAAGACTTGAAAACAGGTACGATGACATGATTTCGTAATAATACCCACCGTTGCAAGGAATAAATCCAACGCAGTAGCCGCGGATTGCTTAACAACCATTGGGGTAAGGGATGAAATTCCTGGCTCATGCTGCTGCAAATTAATACAAATTAAGGTAGACAGTAGGCTGAAATTGCGATAATAACCTGCTAATTTTGATGCATGAAAGTTCGTCTGTTCGCATTTCTCATTTTTTCGGCATTTTGCTCCGCGTTATTTGGTCAGCAAACGTATTCCTGGATTGGTTTTTGGAAAGGCGATATTTCTGTAATGGGCAGTAAAATTGGAGTTATCATTGAAGTTGTAGAAAAATCCAATTCTGTTAAATCCGATAAATCAGGGAATCAACCTTCGGAAATCCTGTACAAATCAACCTTGGATGTTCCAATGCAGGGTGCTCGAGGAATCTCCGTTTCGAAAACAGAAACCAATGGAAAAACCATCGTATGGGAAATTGACGCAATTGGCGCTAAATGCACCGGAACTCGCATAGATAGTTTTAATATAGATGCACAATGGACCCAAGGTGGTAGAAGTTTCCCTTTCACGTTGCGATGGAGTTCAGCAAAATATTTAACTCGATATCAAACCCCCAAAGCACCTTTTGGATATGCAAGTAGAAACGCTCAATTCTCGCATCCCTCCGGAAAATTAATTTTCGGTGGAACCCTTACCATCCCGAATGATAGTTTATTGAACCTATGTATTACTGCCAACCCCGCACTTAAACCAACTATGCCAGTAGAGTCTAAACCAACGGTAATTCGAAGGGAAAAACGCGGCGATATAATTACAGAAATTACCGATGGAATTAAAAAATACCCGGTTGTTCTTTTACTGTCAGGTAGTGGCGCACAAGATAGGGATGAAACCATCGCCGATCATAAACCCTTCGCTGTTTGGGCCGATTACTTAAGCCGAAATGGACTGGCGGTGCTTCGTTTAGACGATAGAGGCGTTGGAGCATCCAAGGGTCAGCCCGAGTTTTTATCCAATACCACTACAGAATCCTACGTAGAAGATGCATTGGCAGCAATCAATTGGTTGAAACAACAACCTGAAATTGATACCAACTTCATCTTTTTAATGGGACACTCTGAAGGCGCAAACGTTGCATTAAAAACATCTGCCAAAGAAAGTAATATTCGCGGGGTAATTTCCTTAGCCGGGATGACAAGCAGCGGAATCGAAACTACGCTATTTCAACTGCAACCACTGTGGCGTAAAAATACGAATGATGAAAAAACGCTTAGTGAATTAGCCGCCATTACCAAAAGAATGGCCTTGGCAAGTAAATACCATACAACCACTACATCGGCCAAAAAATTTGTAAAAGACACGCTGTTAAAAGTAGAATCCAATCAGTACAAACAGGCAATTTCTTACATAAAAAAATACGATTTACCCAATTCCGGCAAAAAAGATATTAGCACATTGCTGGCCTCTCAAATTGGAGAATCCTACCAAATTCCTTGGATTCAATATTATCTGCAGTACGATCCCAAACCCGAATACCTGGCCTGTTCCCCCGCATTATTAATGGTACAAGGAGGCAAAGACATTCAAATTAACCCTAAAACTACTAAATCACTTGTAAACGAAATGACCAAACAAGGGAAATACGTTAGTCTGTTAGAATTTGGCGGGTTAAACCATTTATTTCAACATAGCCAAACGGGTGAAATCTCCGAATATTTTACATTGGATGAAACCTTGGCCTTGGAGGTACAAGCCGGCGTGATGCGTTGGCTCACCATACAATTATCAGGAAGATAATGTGCTTAAAAATCAATGCGGAATCGCTCTCTTCTCAATTCGCTGTACGGCAATTGATTTGAATAATCTACTTCAATTTGTCTCTTATTTCGAACTAAGTGTACTGCTTCGTATACGGCAGAACGGAAGCTGATGCATTCGGCAACTCCTTTGCCTGCAATGTCGTAGGCGGTCCCATGATCGGGAGAAGTTCTTACAATAGGTAAACCCACGGTAACGTTTACGCCATCATGAAAAGCAAATGTTTTAAAGGGAATTAATCCTTGATCGTGGTACATAGCCAAAATCGCATCGAAGTTTTTGTAATTCCCACTGCCGAAGAAACTATCGGCCGAATACGGACCGTAAACCAACACTCCGGCATTATAATGTTCTAATATCGCCGGTTTAATAATCTGTTCCTCTTCCTTACCCAGCAATCCATTGTCGCCCGCATGAGGATTCAATGCCAATACAGCAATTCTCGGTTTGGTAACATTGAAATCCGATTTTAATGTTTCGGAAAGCAATCCGATTTTATTGGAAATTCGCTCGGTTGTTAAGTGTTTTGAAAGTTCTGCAATGGGAACGTGTTCTGTAACCAGTGCTACCCGCAACTCTTCGGAAGTTAACACCATTGCATATTGAGAAACCCCCATTTTCTCTGCTAGATATCCAGTATGTCCAGAGAAATTTGGCAAATGCTGAGCCACTGTAGATTTATCTAAGGGCGATGTAACTATAGCATGAAGATTTTCGGCATCGTCAATGGCTTTGTTCAAGGATTTTAATGCCTCTAAACCGCCGGCCTCACCCGGTTTACCAATGGTTAACTCCACTGCCTCTTCGGAAGAAATCACCAAATTCAGTTTCCCCTCTTGGGCTTTTGAAGCCGAAGGCACCAAATTATACATGGGCTCCTGAAGATTCAGTTGTTTTTTCCAATAAACGAACAATTTAGGATTTGCATATAAGACAGGCGTACAATACTTGTAAATATTTGGATCAGAAAAAGTCTTTAAAACAATCTCTAACCCAACACCATTAGGATCTCCTTGGGTTATGCCAATTACAATTTTCGACGCACTCATACAGTCCGCAAATTACGGAAATATTATCGAAATTACCCCACGATGTGCAACCACAAAAACACCTAAATGTACTGTGGGGAATTCATGGAAAAACCCATGGGATTAGCCCGTAGTTTTGTATTAATGGGCGATAAACTAAAAGTTGGTATTTTCTTTGGTGGAACCTCGCGCGAACGAGAAGTCAGCTTCGCCGGAGGTAGAACTGTCTATGATAATTTGGATAAAAGCAAATTTGAAGCCTTACCCATTTTTGTAGACTCCTTTAACCAATTGGTATTGTTGGACTGGGAGTATGTTTACAAGGGAAGTATTCGCGATTTTTATCCCCCTACTCAAATCGTGCAAAATGGTAACATTATCAATTGTTTGCCCGATTTACCCCATGGATATCAAATCTATGCCGAAAGTTTACAGCCCGATGAAACGCTGAAACTAAACATGTTGGAAAGTTTGGGCAAGCCTTTGTTGTTAAACGACTTACCAACCTTAATCGACATTGCATTTTTAGCATTACATGGATTAAATGGAGAGGATGGCAGTATACAAGGTATATTGGAATGGTTGAACATTCCGTATACTGGCAGTGGAATTTTTGCTTCTGCTTTGGGGATGAACAAATCCATCCAAAAACAACTGCAACGCGCTAAAAACCAATACTTAAACCAATATTTCACCATCGAAAAAAAGCAATGGGTTTCCCTAAATACAAACGAAAAACAAACGTTATTATCAGAGACTCAATCAAAATTAGGGGATACTTTTGTTATAAAACCCGCCAATCAAGGCAGTTCGTTGGGTGTTAGTATTTTAAATAAACCCGAGATTCAAGAATTTTCAGATGCTATCGATTTAGGATTCTTCAAAATTCATGTTCGCGCAGCCGATTGGAATGCAAAAAACTCGGAGCAAAAAATTCACTGGATAAAACAAGTCTGCGATATACGCAGCGGATTAGGATTGCCGTTATTGCTAAACGAAACGGTGGTTTATCGTCCCGATGAATTAGAATTTCTGTTAAACAAATCACTGAATCAACAAACAGAAGTTCTATTGGAGGCACAAGACGGTGAAACCCAAATCATACTGGAAGAATTCATTGATGGCAAAGAATTTAGCTGCATTGTAGTTGCTGCAGATAGCGATGGGACCCCCTTTGCTTTACCCCCCACAGAAATTAGAAAATCGGGGGTGTTTTTCGATTATCGAAGTAAATATTTACCCGGATTGAGTAACAAAGTAACCCCCATGGAAGTGGAGGCTTCATTACTAGAAAAAGTGCGTGATGCTTGTTGCGAATTGTACCGCGATTTCGGATTTGAAGTGTACGCCAGAATTGATGGTTTTGTAAGCGAT
>JBJOFM010000037.1:0-3067 GCA_046048755.1 Bacteroidota bacterium
TTATTTCGGGTAAAGTTGTAGATCAAACAACAAGAAAACCCCTGAAAAATGCTTTGATTTTATTGGATAAATCTCCAACCTCCGTGAAATCGGATGATAATGGTGATTTTACCCTAACTAACGTAGAACCTGGATTTCATTTGGTTTCTACAGAATTGGAAGCTTACGAGCCCGTAGGTGTTGCAGAACAATTGTACACTCCAGCAAAATCTCCCTTTGTTACCATTGAAATGGAAGCACAAGCACAGGGAATGGAAACGGTAACCATTAAAAAAACCAGTTTACAAAGACGGGTGGCAGAAAGTCCGGTTTCTTCCCAACAATTGAGCATTCGTGAAATTGAAAGAAACCCCGGAGGAAGTCGTGATATTTCTAAAATTATTCAAAGTTTGCCCGGTGTAATAGCTGTACCTGGATTTAGAAACGATGTTGTAATCCGAGGAGGATCTCCATCGGAGAATAAATTCTATTTGGATGGGATCGAAATTCCTATCATTAATCACTTTCAAACCCAAGGTAGCACTGGTGGCCCAGTGGGTATTTTGAATGTTAATTTTATTAAAGAAGTAAACCTAAATACAGGCGCATTCCCAATAAATTACGCCAATGGATTGAGCTCGGTATTTGATTTCAGACAAATTGATGGGAATACACAGAAAATGAAAGGTCGATTTACCTTAGGTAGCAGTGATGTGGGTTTAACGGCGGATGGGCCTTTGGGGAAGAGCAAGAAAGTTACCTATATATTATCGGCAAGACAAAGTTACCTTCAGGGGTTATTTGCCTTATTGAAACTGCCTTTCTTACCCAATTTTATCGATTATCAGGCTAAAGTCAAAGTGAAATTAAAAGGGAATGATGATTTGAGTTTTTTGATGGTTGGTGGAATAGATTTTTTTCGATTAAATACCAAAGTGAACGATGGGATTACCGATACTCCCACGCTCAAAAACAACAAATACATTCTGGGTTACTTACCCGTATACAGGCAGTGGAATTACACCTTTGGGACAGTCTATACCCATTACAACGGTAAGAATAAAACGCAGTATTTTCTCAGCAGGAATATGTTGAATAACACATCCTATAAGTATAAAAACAACGATGAAACCGATGAGGCAAATAAGATATTTAACTACAATAGTACGGAGGAAGAAAATAAATTTCGCGTAGAGCATAATCGCAGTATCGGGGGATGGAAATTCATGGGCGGTGCTGGGCTTGAATTTGTGCAATTTGCGGTGAATAACGATGCAAAATTCTTAGTGCCTGGTGCACCCGGAACGCCAGGTTCAGTAATCGATGTTAAATTCAATAGCTTGCTGGAGTTGTTTAAATATTCAGCCTTCGCTCGGGGATCTCGGTCGTTTGGAGAAGGCGGATTGTTGAGTATTGCCGGTAGATTGGATGCGAATAATTACAATAAATCCATGGCGAATCCTTTGAATCAACCAACAATATCTATGAGTGTTAGTTATCCTGTAGGATTGCCGGGGTTATATGTTAATGCCAATGTGGGACAGTTTCATCAATTACCATCCTATTCAATTTTAGGTTTCAGAAATAACAACAATCAGCTCGAAAACAAAGAGCTAGTGGATTATATTCGAAATCGTTCTGCAGCCGCCGGTTTTCAATACAATGCCGGTAAAAATACTCGAGTTACCCTGGAAGGATTTTTGAAACAATATCAGCGGTATCCATTTAGTCTTACGGACAGTATTTCATTAGGGAATTTGGGTACAGATTTCGCGGTTCTAGGAAACGAACCCATCGCTTCAGTGAGTGAAGGCAAGGCTTATGGAATGGAATTCTTAGTACAGCGTAGAAATAGAACCGGTTTGTATGGGATTATGGCTTATACCTTGTCTTGGAGTTTCTTTAACGATAAAAATGGAAAAAGTGTTGCCAGTGCTTGGGATAGCAGGCATACATTAAGTTTGGTGGGCGGTAAGAAATTTAAGAAAAATTGGGAATTAGGATTAAAACTGCGCATGGCAACAGGTAGGCCTTATACACCGTTTGATGTGGATCGGTCTTTAACTAAATCAAATTGGGATGTTAAAGGGGTCGCTTTACCCAATTATGAGTTGTTGAATTCTCAGCGTTTAGGGAATTTTTCTCAAGTAGATTTTCGATTGGATAAAGTATGGTATTTGAAGAAAACGTCCATCAATTTTTATATCGATATACAGAACTTATTGAATACGGCATACATGGGTCCAGAGACGTTAATAGCGGCACAGAATCCGGATGGTAGCTTAATAACCGATAATTCGAACGCAACCCGATACCGCGGAGAATATTTGATGAATAGTACTGGATTTTTGCAACCAACAATTGGTTTGATTTGGGATTTTTAAAGAAAAATTACAACAGTGAAAGTATAAAAAAATGCGCTGAATTTAAATCAGCGCATTTTTTATATAAGGGAAAATTATCGGACTAAATGTCAATCAATAAATCAACCCATAAAATCAAAAGTATAGCCGGTAGCATGTGGATAAATACACATTACAGGAATCTCTTCGCTTTTATTTACAATTTGTTGGGTTAGTGTACCAATAATTAGTTCGCGTATTCCTTTTTCGGTATGCGTCATAACCAAAATTAAATCGGCCTTTACAGCATCGCTATATTGCAAAACTTCGTTAGCGAAATTGTCTAAAATACTGTCTTTCAAATCGTGCAATACATATTGAATTCCACTTTCCTCCAACTGTGCTTTAACGATGTTAATTCCGCCAGCAATTCTCTTGCTTAAGTATTCATCGCTGCTGTTTGAAAATACAACGTGAATTTCGGATTTAAATTTTTTACCAATATGAATGGCCCAATCTACCTTTTGTCGGGATTCCATGGATAAATCGATGGGCATTACAATTTTTTTGTACCCTTGTTCTGCAATCGGACTCTGTTTGATCACAACAACGGGAACTTCGGAATATTGGATGGTTCTAGAAGCATTGGAACCAACGATTTGTTCCAATCCGCTAGCGCCGCTGCTGCCCATGATGATGGAATCAAAGCCTTCTTCGTTTGCAGTTTCTGCGATTGTTTTATATAC
>JBJOFM010000038.1:0-3107 GCA_046048755.1 Bacteroidota bacterium
ATCTTGGTGATTATAAAATCCGAAAGCGAATCTACCTTTTAGACAGGTATGGCCTCCATTTACCGCAGCGTCTATGGGTGCTTGAATGGATTTTACCTCGCCATTTTTCTTGGCAACTTCCAAATTACAACCTACACCACAATAGGTACATACCGTGCGTACTTTTTCGTCGTAAGCCACGGACTTTGATTCAAATACATCACTAATTGCACTGGTGGGACATGCTTGGGCACAAGCACCGCAACTTACACAATCTGATTCTTTAAACGAAGTGTTTAATCCTTTGATGATATGACTATCAAAGCCTCTTCCAGCCATACTTAGTACCATTTGACCTTGTATTTCATCACAGGCTCTAACACAACGAAAACAATTGATGCATTTTGAAAAATCGGAGGTCATATAGGGATGACTCAAATCTTTCTTTCGATCCAAATGGTTTTTTCCTTCGGGGTAACGCACGTCGCGAATTCCCACTTCTGCAGCCACAGTTTGCAGTTCGCAGTTGTTGTTAACTTCGCAGGTTAGGCAGTCTAGGGGGTGGTCTGTAAGTACCAACTCAATAATGTTCTTTCTGAGTTTTTTTACTCGATCTGAACTCGGGTAAATATATGTTCCCGCGGTTACCGGGGTATGGCAGGATGCCTGTGTTTTTACCGGGCCGTTTTGAACTAATGCAACGTCTACACTGCACACTCTGCAGGAACCAAATGGCTCTAAATTTGGAACATCACACAAGGTAGGGATGGTTCTTTCACCTTGAATTCGTTTTACAAATTTTAATATCGTTTCTCCTGGAAGGAATTCGTGAGGTCTGTTGTTGATGTAAGCGATGTTGCTCATGCTGTAAGTATTAGGATTGGAAATACGATTCAAATTCTTGAGGGAAATGGGCAAGTGCATTGCGAATAGGAAGGGGAAGTCCACCACCCAGTGCGCACAGCGATCCAATTTCCATGGTAGTGATTAAATCTTGAAATAATTCTCTGTCAATAGGAGTACCATTCTTGGCGTGTTTGATTAACTCATATCCGCGGGTAGATCCCAATCTACAAGGGAAACATTTACCGCAACTTTCGTGTGCAGTAAATTGGAATAAATGTTCTATATAATCGATTAAAGGAAACTCTTGGGGAATACAAACAACGGAAGCATGACCTAACAGAAATTGTTCGGAGGCAAAGCTTTCAAAATCGATGCTAAGGGCATCGATTTTGGATACAGGCACCAAACCGCCTAAAGGTCCACCAATATGCATGGCCTTCACCGCAGATTTAAACCCTTGACCCAATTCTTCAATTACCTGCCTAAGCGGTGTCCCCATCTCAACTTCATATATTCCAGGTCTGTTAAAGTAACCATCTAGAGATACCAATTTGGTGCCTGTGCTGCGGCCTTTTCCTAGGGCAGCATAAGCTTCGCCTCCGTGTTGAATTATCCACGGAATACTGGCCAACGTCTCCACGTTATTCACAACTGTAGGTCGATTAAACAAACCGTTTTGAGTAGGATAGGGTGGTCTAACGCGTACTTCGGGTCTTTGACCTTCGATACTGGATAATAAAGCAGTTTCTTCTCCACAGATATAGGCACCTTGCGCTGCAATAACTTTGAAATCAAAATCAAATCCGGAATTCAGTATGTTTGAGCCAATGTAACCAGATTCTCTTAGTAAGGCGATGGCTTCTTGACAAATTGTTATGGATTCCGGGTATTCCGCACGGATATACAACACGCCGTAATTAGCACCCATGATGTATCCTGCGATAATCATTCCCAGTAAAACCAAATGGGGTTGATTTTCTAATAAATATCGATCACTGTAGGCTCCAGGATCTCCCTCATCGGCATTGCAAACAATAAATTTCTGATCTCCAGCTGTGTTTTTTGCAGACTCTAACTTAAAAGCAATGGGGAAACCCGCGCCACCCCTGCCTCTAAGTCCAGAAATCTTTAACATTTCCAATAATTCGTTGCGTTCTAACTTTAACGCTTTACGGAGTATATCGTAGTGCTTTTCGATTCCAGGAAATTCCGCAGTTAAAATTTGAGTGCCCAAACCATCCACGTGATATCGTTCTTGAATCGCATGTTTTTTATTGAGTACACTGTCTAATTCGTTGATTGCATTTCCGCTGTAATTATGCCCATTAATGTGGAAGGCATGATTTTCATGGCATCGACCCAAACAACACATTTCGCCGATTTCATTTTCGGCAAATGTACCCGCCAATTTATCTTTTACTGCCGATTGGGTTCCTGCAGTCATACAAGCACTACCGTTACAAACGTATACCTTTTTGCCTTGATTTTCGGGTCTTAAAAAATCGTAAAAACTCGCTGTTCCATACACATTGGCATCGCCAAATAAAAATTCTTGAGCCAATTGCTCCATCGAATCTTTAGAGGGAGTTCCTGTTGCTTTGGCTAATTTGCCAAGTTCTTCGAAAAGGTTAGTTTTTAGTCCTTTTCTACCGGAGAGTTCACTGAGGTTAACCGACATATAATCGCTTTAAAAACGAAAATAGGGAATTTTTTGATATCCTAACCGATATGGTACCGGTTGATGGATTAAATGACTAGTATATCGGTCATTTTATTGATTTTATATAGGCAATCGGCACCCATTTGAGATTGTGATAATGAATTTTACGTTTAGCCCGATTAATATGGATGTAACTGGATTTACAGCCAGAATAGCAGCGCCAGTGATCAGTTTGTTAAACTACTTTTTTGCTAATGAAACCAATGCCTGATTCAATTTTGCGCAGTCTTCAAAGGTGCTGCTGAGGTGTGGTGTAACACGGACCCCTTTAACCCTCGGATGATCAATAGCTACAGTATAAATTCCAAATTTTTCCAATAGTGTTTTAGCCAGTTCGCTTGGTGAATAACCCGTTATCGAAACCGTTGCAATCGCCCCTTGATAAAAATAAGTGTCTTCATTCATTGAGTGATTATACTCCGATAATTGCTGGACGGCGGAATTCACGGCTGAACTCAAGACGGAACTTACCGTGGAATAATCGACGGATTTACCAGCGGAACTAACAGCGGAGCTCAAGTCGGAAATCACAGCGGAGTTCACGTCGGATTTACCATTGGAA
>JBJOFM010000039.1:0-10130 GCA_046048755.1 Bacteroidota bacterium
TGTCTCCAACATTGTATACACTATCCTTAGGAAATAATTGATATGAAACTGGTAAAGCATCCTTTCCTATGGAAGCTGTAAACAAGGAAGAAATAGTGTCGTTTTTACGGAAGTTTTCATCAACTCCATTGAAATAGGTGATGACAGTATGATTACCAACTTTTTGCGCACGGAAGATTTTTCCAAAAACTACGGAATCGGTTTTTCCAGTGTCCATGCTGATGTTTTGAATGTCTGTATGAACCTTCTTTCCGTCGTGATAAATTTCTAATACAACCGGTCCGTTATTCTTAATAAATCCATTGTTTTTTAAGTAAATTTTTGGTTTGATAGACTCATAACCCACCGTGTAATCCTTGTTTTTGATTGGATTTACAATGGATGTTAACTCAACGTCATAGGGATAACCTACTGTGAAAAATCCTATGGTGCTATCATTTCCTTTAAATTTGTCTTGGAAGTGTGAGGTAGAGAAAACAATTCGATGCAAACCTTTTCTTCGGGGTATAAACGATTTGGCCCAGGACAAAGAAAAACCATCATAGGGTTCCATATCGTAACGCACGGAATCTAAAAACAGTATCTTACCGGAGGGATCGTAAACCTTGCAATAAACCGGGATAGAATATGCTTTAATAGCCCCGTCATTGAAGAAATAATACCTGGGAGTGATGGGTTTATTCAATAAATAGAATTGTTTATTATCGGGCGATTTTATAGAGTCTACACCTACATCTACCAATTTAAAAACATAAACGGAACGTACTATCGTGTCGTTTTTACGAAATGCATCTTTGGTATATTCTGTTGTAAATACTATCCGATGCGAACCGGTATCTTGGAATTTATAGGTTTTCCAAAATAGAATTTTCGACTGAAATTTCGGTAAAGACAGCGATTGAAATTCGTTATATACCGTTTTGGTTCCTTTATAAATAACACATCGGGCAATAAACGAAGGAATGTTATCGTACCCAATATTACTAATGGTAGCAACGGGCATTAAAGTGTCTGTTTTGTACTCATACTGCATATTATTTGTTGGGTCATAAACCGTTGTAACGCCAACATCCTGTTTTACCCCAACATAAAATTTAACAACCTGCGTATCATTATCTCGAATGCTATCTCGAATCTGACTGCTGTAGGCAATCATTTTATACTCACCCAAATTGTTTGGATAAAACGTTTTTGGGAAGGTATAGGTTCTTCTACCTCCAGACCGTAATGTATCTCGGATGGATTCTTTATAAACACGTCCATTCGGCGCAAAAATTTCAACGGTAAATACCGCAGAATCTTTGGGTTTGAACACGCCAACATTTCCAAAAGTTGCTTTCGGCGCTAATGTGTCTGATACATATTTGTTTATCGTATCTTTAGGAAAGTCTGCACTGATGCAAGCGAAATCAAAATCGGCCTGCAATCTAGGTTCAATTAGAAATTTGTATGGAGCATCTGGATGAAAATCAACCCAATTCGTATCGCCTAGAGGTGCAGCATAAAAAAAGGAATTGGGTCTAACTGGCTCCTCCATTTGATATCCAAACGCAACATTACTCGTGTTTAATTGTCTAACTCCTACGTAAAATGATCCATTAACAATCACAGGTTTTTTGAAGTCAAGTATGTAATTACCCGATTTTGAAATTAACGAATCACTTTGATAAACCAACTTACCAGGTAGTCGGGTAGTTTTATTCTGTTCCCAAATCCCAATTCGAAAAGGCACCCCAGATCCACCAAAAACAACAGTAACTTGGTTTAAATACTTGCTGCTTGCCGAATAAAATTTTGCCACAAAATCTCCAGAGCTTCCGTTAAATCCTATACCCCCCGGAGCTGGCGATAAAGTTATGTCTCTATAACTGTATACGTTGGGGTTACCCAATCGAACAGACCATGCACTGTTGTTAGAGACATTGATGTCCGGAGATTCTACATAAATGGTATCTTGACCTTGAGTTTTGGGGTTTAGAGACGGTACTTGAAAAAAATTCTCTTCACCTACATTTAAACTGATGCGGAAGCTGTCTAATTGTTTGTTTTTTCCTATGGAATAGGTTTTTAACCAGTAGTTTGTAAGTTTCGATTTGCCAACATTTTTCACTAAAACTTGCACACTATCGGGTTTTCCTAAAGGCAAAGGCATTTTACCCAAAGTATACGTCTTTATAACCGCTACATCTTGCTGAAACTTAGGAAAGTTAAATACAATGGTTGGATGGTATGAGGTTGAACTCGGTAAACTATCTTGATTCGTTGTAGAAACTAAGTACTTGGTTTGATTGTTTGCATATCCAATAATACTGCTAGGAGTTTCTATGTAAAACGACATAGCCACCGGCTGTTTTTTCCATTGCTTGTACTCAATGAAGAGGGTTAAATTCTCGCCCGATAAACTGTCATAACGATATTTATTAGAAAACACCAATGGATAGAACTTTTCCATGGTATTAAAAACCTCGGACGGTTTGAAATTCCCTACATGTTTGGCCTTGGAAACTTCATTAGAAAAGGAAATTTTACCACTGCCAAAGTCCGAACGATTTGTATTACCCATGTAAACCGTAAAAACACAAGTACTATCCGGTAATCCGCCCCCAACTCGAAAAACCTCAATCGAAGAAACAGTATCTCCATGCACCAGGTTTCCCAACACGGATTTAGGAAAAATATATGCAAATTTTGAATATTGGGTATCTCTGCTGGTGGAAGCACTGAATGGCCCAGCAATGGTTCCTGAAATATATCCATTTCCAATTTTGATGTATTGTGATTGGAGTGGTTTAACAAACAATATAACAGAGAGTATGAATATCCGGATTAGCATTGTATACGAAAATAACGATTAATTCCCGAATACCATTTTCCTGTTGTTACTTTGCATCGTTGTGAATAGAAAAGCACTAGTTCAGGAAATAAATGCCAAATCTTCTTACTTATGCACAGGTTTGGATACTCAAATTGAAAAGCTTCCCACGCATTTATCAAGAGATGGAAACGGACTGCTCACGTTCAATAAAGCAATTATCGAAAAAACCATTCCTTATTCAGTTGCATACAAAGTTAACACGGCATTTTATGAGCAATATGGCCGAAAAGGCTGGGAATGGATGGAGGAGACGTTGTCCTATTTGCCTACAAATACGTTAAGGATTGCCGATGCAAAACGAGGCGATATCGGAAACACCAGCACGATGTATGCAAAAGCGTTTTTTGAGGCGATGGACTTTGATGCTATAACCGTAAGTCCGTATATGGGAGAAGATAGCATTAGACCGTTCTTAGAGTTTGAAAATAAATGGGTTATCTGTTTGGCTTTAACCTCCAATGCAGGTCATTCTGATTTTCAACTTACAGAAGAAAACGGTAAGCGTTTGTACGAAAAGGTCATCGAGACAGTATGCAAATGGGGTTCCGAAGAGCAATTAATGTTTGTTGTTGGGGCAACACGGGCAGAAAAAGTGGAAGAAATAAGAAAAATAATTCCTAACCACTTTTTATTGGTTCCAGGTGTGGGTGCACAAGGAGGAAGTTTACGTGATATCTCAGCAGCAGGATTAAATGCCGATGCAGGGTTATTGGTAAATGCTTCCAGAAGTATTTTGTATGCCTCTAATGGCGAGGACTTCGCCGAAGCGGCAGCCGTAGAAGCCCAAACATTGGCTTCCGAAATGAAAATGTATCTTTAAGTCTTAACCCCTTGGTTTTAACGGGCGAATCTCCACATTAACATTGTGGAAATTGTCCGGTGTTTTTAAACACCATAATATTTGTGCCGCTACATCTTCGGGCATTAACATGTTATCATGGGGCGTAATCGCATCGTTATGTCGGAAAAAGTCCGTTTTAACAGAACCCGGATAAATACAGGTTACCTTAACCCCTTTATCACGAACTTCCTTATACAAAGCATCACTAAATCCTCGAACAGCAAATTTAGTAGCGCAATACCCGGAAACTTGCTGATACCCCTCCAATCCTGCGATGGATGCAATATTAATAATATGACCTGAACCTTGGTTTTTCATGCCGGGTAAAACCATTCGTGTGGCATAAAACAATCCCGTTACGTTGGTATTAAACATTTCATGCCATTGTTCCAGGGGTAGTTCTTCGCACAATCCGAAATATCCTAAACCCGCATTGTTTATCAATATATCGATGGTTCCGTGTTTGGCTAAAATAGTATCCATCGCGGCTTTTAAGGAATCCAAATTACTTACATCGGCATGCAAACAAGTAAAATTCTCATGAGAAGTACTGTATCCACTGCGGCAAATACCATATACAATACAGTTTTCGTTTAACAACTGTTTAACGCATTCTAGTCCAATTCCTTTGTTTGCACCCGTTACAACGGCCACTTTATTATTAAGATTCATGGTAAATAAGTTTGATTAATTCATGTAACGATGTTGGATCGATTTGGTTTTTATTTTCTCCCAACCACTGTATCGAAGTGGATTCTAATTGATGATTAAACATAGCCTGATAGTTCGTGTAGGCCTTGTCGTAATAAACCAATAAAATCGATATCCAAGTACGGAAGTCGCGGTTGTCCAATGCTTGTTGTGCAAGTTTCTCATTTTGACCCCCGAGACGTTTCAACAATTTAGCAGTTTGCTCTTTAAGTTTATCTATTGGCAGGTGAGCATATTCAGCATGCAATCGTTCAATTCTCGTGTTTACATCAACGCTAATTTCAATTGCTCTAACGGCTTGCATGTTTTTCCAAAGAACCTCTGGAAGTATACAGTTTCCAATTCGTCTGCTTTCGTTTTCTACAAGGACGGGTTTACCATCGTCAAATTGGATTAATTCAAATGCAATTAAATTTTCGAAATGTTCTGTACTGGGTTGTGGCAATTGGCCGATTCCTCCCAAAACACTGCCTTTGTGATTTGCTAATCCTTCAAAATCCAATATTTGTAGGTTTTGTGATCTTAATTCATGCAGAATTTGAGTTTTTCCAGAACCCGTGCAACCCGAAAGGACGATGAAATTTTGATGCTTTTCAAACAGCTGAAATGCCCATTGACGGTAACTTTTATAACCCCCGTCAATGATGTTTACCGGTTCACCCGCCCAATACATCAGTGTTGAGGCAATCTGACTTCTAAGCCCTCCTCGCCAACAATAAAAAAGTAATGGCTTTCCAGCGTCGTATAGTGCTAACAGTTGATCGTAAATATGTGGGAATTTTGGGCCTACGAGTTCTAAACCCAATCGTACCGCTGCTATTCTTCCGGATTGTTTATAGCAGGTACCTACCGCAACTCTATCTACGTTGCTTAGAATAGGTATGTTGATTGCATTGGGAATATGTGCCTTCGCGAATTCATTTTCGCTGCGCACATCAACCCAGGTAAATTGTTCGTGATTAGCTAATGCCGATTCTATTTTCCAGGGTTTAACACCGTGCATGCAATCAATTAATAACTTCCAATAGACTTCGGAAGGCTAGTACTTGATCACCAAACTTATCTTTGGTTTTCTGCTGCAAAGCAGGGGCGAATTCTTGCTTATATCGCTCATATTCTTCCATGCTGCTTGCTGTATATTGAATGGCGTAATTAACACCCTGATTGTCTTCAGCTTCGGTAAGTAATTTCAATACCTTACATTCCAAAAAACAACCGCTTTGCATTACTTCAGGGATATGCTCTTGGAACATCCAATTGAGCCACGTGGGAGCCAATGGCTTATCCATGTTGCAAGTAACGTTGTAAACAATCATACTAAAGCGATGTAATACGAATGTTATAACCTTCCATTATCAGATTGGCTAATAGCGACTTACACGCTTTTTCTGCCATTCCATGAGCCGATGTTTCATTTTCAGCCTCCAATTCCATTGTGATAAATTTTCCTACACGAACGTTGGTTGCGTGCTCAATGCCAATTCTTGGAAGCCCACTTTCCACGGCTTTACCTTGCGGGTCTAATAATCCTTTCAACGGAAGTATTTCAATTTCTGCAAGAAATTTCATGATACAAACCTACATCAAAATTGCCGATAAATTAGAGGTTAACACCACAAATTTGCTTAATTTGCTATTCAATATGCATAAGAGTTTCTTTCTTTCTGTAATTGCAGTTTTTGCTTTAGGTACTAGCAGTTGTTCGAACAATAAAAAAAATGAATCCAATACTGGCAGTCCGGGGGTTGACGTAAAAAAAGACACCGCTACCGTATCTACCGTACCTGTTGAAACAGGTAACGATGTGGTTTTAACCAATGAGGGTCTGATGGTAAAAGAAATGTACAGAAATGAAATGCGTGTTTTTGGAAAATACGTAGACGCACCAATTGCAAATATTAAAAACACAATAAATCGCGTAGTCCCCGAAATGATGGGTCAAATTATGAATAGGCAGCTAATTTTGAGCGGAACGTTAATGGTTATTTATACCAAAGAAAAACCCAATACAACCCAAGCTAAATTGTTTATAGGAATCCCTGTAAAAATAAAAAAACCAATCCCAGGATATGAGTTTTTAGAATTTCCCGCCGGCAACTATTTCAAAGCTACAGTGAATGCTGCCCCAGGTGAGTCCACTAAACATTGGGGAAAATATTTAACGGAATTAGAAAAACAAGGATATTCAACCGATTTTCCGATGTTTGAATATTATTCCGATAGTAGAAATGCAGAAATGACAACTACTATTACCCAAACAAGTCTGTTGGTTAAGAAAAAATAACGTGGAACAATCCTCTGCCATTCCTTTATCTGCCTTTTTAGGTGTGGTGGAAGACGCGGTGTATCAAGTATTTGGCGAACGTAGATTTTGGGTAATTGCCGAAACCGCCGATGTTAAAGTATATCGAGATCGGTTTTATGCCTTTCTAAATTTAATCGAAAAACAAGGATCAGAAGTGGTGGCATCTGCAGGTGCTGCCTTATGGCGAACGAATTTTGGTAAAATAGCCCATTTTGAAAAAATTACCGGGGTTAAATTCGAAAACAACCTAAAAATTGTGGTTCAACTTTCGGTTTCCTACAACCCGAAATATGGGTTTCGATTAGTAATTCATGATATTGATACGGCATACACCATCGGACAGCTTACGATCCAACGAGAACAAATTTTACAAACGCTGGCGCAGCAACACCCGAAGTTGGTTTGGAAACACGATGACCGCTATGTATCGGCCAATCAGTTTATTCCTAAATTATCAGCATACAACAACCTAGCTTTAATTGCTGCTCCCAATAGCGATGGCTATCGAGATTTCATACACGAATTGGAGAACAATCCATGGCGATTGAAATTTAGAATAACTGTATTTCCAGTACCAGTACAAGGGGAAAATGCCGCTAATGAAATGGTTAAAGCGATAGTTAAAGCCAATACTGTAAGTAATTGTCAGGCAATAGTATTGGTAAGGGGAGGTGGCTCACAAACCGATTTTTCTCCTTTCGATTCATTGGAGTTATCGTTGGCCGTGGCAGGTTCCAAATTGCCAATATTTACAGGAATTGGCCACGAAAGAAATATTTCAATTGTAGACGAATTGGCATTTGCTCAGTTAAAAACCCCAACCAAATGTGCCGCTTATTTGGTGGAGTGGAATTATAAAGTGGTGTTAGAACTATCATCGGCAAAATCAAATTTGCTTCAAATTGCCCAAAAAATGATCATTCAAAAGAGAAATCAAGTGGAGAATTATCGCTCTCTGATAGCAAAATCAGCAATGTGGATGGTTGTATCCCAAAAACAGAAAGTAGCACATCAGTTACAAAAGCTTGAAATGCTGCAGCCATCGAAAACCTTGCAGCGAGGATACGCACTCTTGCGTAAAGAAGGAAGAATAGTGGATACAACGCATGAGATTAAACTAGGGGATGCTGTGGTAATTCAATTAAAAGATGGCGTTGTAAACGCTCAAATTACTAATTAACATTGATTGGAATGAACAACAAAACATTTGAAGAAGCTCAACGAAGAATCCAAGAAATTTTGCAATCCATAGATTCGGGGAATGTGTCATTATCCGAAGTGGAAGTTTTATTGAATGAGGCACAGCAGCTAATAGATTTTTCTCTACAACAATTAATAACCTTAGAAAACAAGTTAATCGAATGGGATAGTAACACCATCAATGATAAAATCCATGAAGATTAAATCAGGAGATACGGTATTGTTGATAGCAACGGCAAGGTCTGTAACTCAAGTAGAATTGCAACCATTTCTACATTGGGCCCAAGAACACAGATTGCTTGTAGAATTTGCTCCAAATCTTTTTGAAGTTGATAATCAATTCGCAGGTACGGATCAACAACGTGCAGAAGATCTTTTATGGGCTCTGCAGCACCCAACAGCTACCGCAGTGTTTTGTGCAAGAGGAGGGTATGGAACCATCCGTACAATAAAATTTTTAGAGAATTTTATACAATTGCAAGGGTCAACGATTGCTTCCTTAATGCAAAATCAATGGACAAGAAAACTTTTTATTGGATTTAGCGATGTTACCGTTTTACATGCTTGGTTAAATAATAACAATTGGATTTCATTGCACGGCCCAGTGGCAGTGCAATGGGGCAAAGAGGATTTTACAGAAACGCAAACTGCTTTAGAAAATGCGCTTTTTACGAAGCAAATTTCTATTGATACCCAGAATTTAGAGGTGCTCAATGCTGCACCTTTTACAGCCAATCTGGTTGGTGGGAATCTAAGTTTAATTTTTTCTTTATTATCCACTCCCTATCGTGTAAAGTGGGAAAACGCTGCATTACTCATAGAGGATTTGGATGAATATTTATATCACGTGGATCGAATGATGCAATCCTTGGAATCCGCAGATTTATTTACTTCCGCGAAAGCAATTCTCGTGGGAGGTATGTCGGAAATGAGAGATAATTCGGTGCCTTTTGGAGAAAATGCTGTAGAGATAATTCGAAAAATTGCTTTAAAATATCAAATTCCAGTAATTTTTGGAGTTCCAATAGGACATTTATCTACCAATTATTCGGTATTTCTTGGGACTTCCATTACTTTTGATGGTAGATTTTTGATTCAAAACGCCTAATACCTCGTACATGTTAAGTGCAAAAACATTTTTAGCTATTTCCAAATTCGCTTTTGTAGGAGGTGTCTCGTTTCTTATCGATTTTTCAACGTATTATTTTTTAACGGAGTGGGCTGGATTAGATATTAATGTTTCAAAAGGTCTCGCCATGGTCTTAGCAACAATTTTTAATTACAAATTGAACAAGTCATGGACGTGGCAGAACAAAGAAAAATCGGATTATTCAGTCAGTTCCTTTTCGTTTTCCAGCGTTCGAATGAAATTTGCGATGTTGTACTCTGTGAGTGCTTTGGTGAACATCGGAGTAAATTATTTTGTTCTACAAAAATTACCCGATAACTATTGGAAATTTGTATCGGTAAAATATTTGGAAAATGGAACACAAATGATTGATTACGAATTGTTTGCGTTAAAGACAGATAAGTTTTTAGCATTCTTTTGCGCAACTTTGGTGGGGATGGTAATCAATTTTATTGGACAGAAATTGTGGGTTTTCGTAAAATCTGAGGAAGTGGCCTAAAAACCAGTCCCGGTAGCGTAACTTTGTAGATTAAGATTAAAATTATGGCTTGTTCTTCTTGTGGAACTAATGGAGGTGGATGTTCGCCAAAAGGTTGCAAAAGCAACGGTACTTGTGGTACCACAGGTTGCAATGCACTTAACGTATACGATTGGTTTAAAGACATGGAGTTACCCTATGGATATCAACGATTTAATATTGTAGAAGTCCGATTTAAAGGTAGCAGAAAAGAGTTTTTTAGAAACGTTAACGGTTTGGATTTATACACCGGTGATTATGTAGTTGTTGATAGCAGTATTGGTTTTGATATCGGTACAGTATCCGCAACGGGCGAAATAGTGCGATTGCAATTAAAGAAATACCGGGTTCGGGAAGATTCTGAGGAAATGCGGGGCATTCAACGTGTAGCTACAGAGAAAGACATGGAGAAATACCATGAATCAAAAGCACGAGAAAATGCAACCTTGGAAAGGGCTAGAACCATTGCCTTCTCTCTCAATCTTCAAATGAAAATATCGGATATCGAAATGCAAGGCGATGGTAGAAAAGTGATTTTCTTCTATACCGCCG
>JBJOFM010000040.1:0-7192 GCA_046048755.1 Bacteroidota bacterium
GTTCGAAACCGATATCGTATTAAGCGCAGCCGGTGTTCAAACCAATTTGGAAAACTTAGGTTTGGAAGAAATGGGCATCAAAACCGATAAAGGCAAAGTTATGGTAGACGAATTCTATCAAACTTCTGCTCCTGGTGTTTATGCCATCGGTGATATCGTACCGGGTCCAGCTTTAGCACACGTTGCAAGCGCCGAAGGTATCATTTGCGTAGAGGCAATTTGTGGACACCACCCTGAGCCTTTGAACTACGGTAACATCCCCGGTTGTACTTACACCCACCCTGAGGTGGCAAGTGTTGGTTACACCGAAACACAAGCCAAAGAAAAAGGTTATGATATCGTTGTAGGGAAATTCCCATTCAGCGCCAGCGGAAAAGCTTCTGCAGGTGGACATAAAGACGGATTTGTAAAAGTGATTTTTGATAAAAAGTACGGAGAATGGTTAGGTTGTCATATGGTGGGCGAAGGCGTAACCGATATGATTATCGAAGCCGTAGTTGCCCGAAACTTAGAAACCACTGGACACGAAATATTAAAGAGTGTGCACCCGCACCCAACCATGAGCGAAGCGGTAATGGAAGCCGTTGCACAAGCTTACGGTGAGTGTATCCACCTATAATCTACTTTCTAAAGTAATAAAAAAGGCTATCTCCGATAAAGAGGTAGCCTTTTTCTTTGGGGGATACCCTATTCTTTGGAAGAATACCTTATTTTTTCATAAGGTCCCCCCTTTTACAAGAAGTAGCCTTGTTTTTTGGGAAACAACCAAGTTCGCTTTGTTCTCTAAAATTAGGTACCGAAGCAATTAATCGATAGATTCAGATAACATTACAAACCGAGTCCTTCCCGGATGATATACTTCAAAAACATGGGTAATGGGTTCCTTGGGAGGATTTTTCTCTGCAAAACTACCCAAAGCCGGATAAGCACGCATTGCTGCAATTATCATGGATATCATGCCCGAAGTTTTTTGGTCGCAAATTATTGCATCTCCTTTCGGTATTTCAAGATATTTTGCACCCTTTACCGTATTTACAAATGCAATGCTATCGGCCGAATTGAAAATTTGAACCGCAGCAAAACTTAACAACGAATCTTTTGGTTTACTGCTAGGATCATCAAAATAAACACCTACTGTAATCCTGTCTGTGGCCAACATTTCTCGGGTTGTGCTATCTTTCCAACCCAATTTTCTGGCCGCCTCACCAACTCTGCCAAATGCCTCTCCTATTTTCTCATACGGTCCACGATGATAGACCCCCATCAAGCGATAACCACCCTCTTTACCCGAAACTACTGTAGTGGATTGAAAGGCCCCATTAAACGCCAAAACACCCAATATTAGAAGTAAGATTACACCAAAAACAATAGCAATTTTTTTAAGCATAGCGTTTCAAATTTAATCGGCTTTTAACAATAAATGATATTTATTCTTTATTAAATCGATGAAAAGCATCAAATGCGGTAATTTTGTGACAACAATCCAACAATAAATGAAACTGCACTGTTTCACCTTTAATCCCCTGGGCGAAAACACCTATATAGCTTGGTGTGAAGATAGTTTAGAATGCGTAATCATTGACGCCGGCATGTATAATTCCAGCGAACAAAACCAAATTCAAACCTTTATTACCGATAACCATTTAAACCCGATTGCACTGCTTGGGACCCATGCTCATATCGACCATATTTTTGGGAATTGGTGGGTAAAACAAATCTATCAGATTCCTTATTACTTACATCAAGACGATGTAAAGATGATAGACCGATCCGAAACCATGGCAGCTTTATGGAATTTAGCTTACACGCCATCACCCCAGCCAGATTATTTTTTAACCGGCGGTGATACGATCAACGTAGGTAACGATTCTTTTGAAGTGCGATTTGTACCCGGACATGCGCCAGGACATGTAATTTTTGTTAATCACACCAACGAATTTGCGGTTGTTGGAGATACTGTTTTTCAAGGTAGTATTGGCAGAACCGATTTACCCGGAGGCAATCATCAACAATTGATTGAGAACATTCAACAAGAGATTTTCACCCTCCCGAATACCTATTCCTTATTTTCCGGCCATGGAAATCCAACTTCGGTTGGCGTGGAGAAAGTGTCAAATCCATTTTTTAAATAACACTTCTGTAATCTGGGTTTAATCAGCAATTACCTTTAAAAACCACGCGATATGCAAACCAGGGAATATCCCAAATTATCCTACAATCTTGACTATCTAACTCAACTTTGGGAAGAAGCAGGCATTTTGAATTGGGTAGTATCTCCAGGGTCACGAAACGCCCCCATCGTAGCGGCATTACTGAAAAATAAATCCTTTACGTTACATAGCGCACCCGACGAACGTTCCGGGGCCTTTGTTGCACTTGGAATTGCTCAATCCAATCAATTTCCCGCAGCATTTTTATGTACATCAGGGACAGCCTTGGTGAATGCGCATTCAGCGGTTTGTGAGGCCTATTATCAGCGCATTCCTTTGTTAATTGTTTCCGCAGACAGACCGGAACATCTGATTGATCAATGGGACGGTCAAACATTACGTCAATCAGGTATTTTCGGCAGTTATTCCAGACAATCACTGCATCTTAACGCAAGAAATCTGCAATCCACCGAATGTGCATCTCAAGTATATGAACTGATTCAGGCTAGTTTGCAACCCATTCCTGGACCTGTACACATTAATATTGCTTTGGACGAACCCATTTACGAAGGAGTCGCAGATCCTCGCTTCACCCAAAGTCCAGTTCCTCCGTTTGTATTTCAAGAATTTCACCAATACCAAGCACCTACATTAGAGAAACTTCAAGAAATATTTGATAATCTATCGGTATCTACTCCCAAAATAGCCATATTGATCGGGCATTCAACTCCCAACCATCCTATTTCAGAGGTCTTAAAGCGACTTCAACATACCCTACCCATTTTTACTGATGTTTGTAGCCATCAATGTAGATTCGGACTTGCAAATTGGGATTGGGGATTATTAAAAAGAGATATTCCCGATAATCTTAAACCTGATTTATTGATTACTCTGGGAACAACTGTTTTATCCAAACCCCTGAAGCAAAAACTCAAAGATTGGAAACCAGCGCATTTACATTTAGGGATTTACGGGGAAGTAGGCGACCCATTTCAAACCCAACCGCTGCATTGGAAAGGATATGAATCAGACCAGTTAGAGACAATTCTCATTGCAATTGATCAACATCCCGTATGGAAAAATGAAGTTAAAGATTTTAAAGAAAGTTGGGCCCAATTCATTTTTCAACAATCACTTACGCCACAGGATCTACCCAAACCTTTTTCGTTTGAATTGGAATGGATTTATCATTTCTTGCAACAGTTAAACGGAGAAACCCATATTGTTCAGATGGGTAATTCCATGCCCATTCGCTATGCTTCTTGGAGTTTTCCTATCAAATCGCCGTTGTACGCAAACCGCGGAGTAAGCGGAATTGATGGGTCGATAAGCACCGCATTTGGAACGGCTTATGCCAACCCAAATAAGCATGTTTTTGCTGTAGTTGGAGATGTTTCAACCATTTACGACTCCAATGCATTTTGGATGGATTTTCCAAGCAATTTAACGGTTATCGTGATCAATAATCAGGGAGGTAGAATTTTCGATTGGATTTCGGGTCCAAATCAATTTCCTCCGCTTGCACCTTTCATACACACACCCAAATCCTTTGATTTTTCTAAGATAGCGGATTTTTTTCAGGTTCCCTTTTGCAAACTACCCATTGCCGATTTCAACAATTCCGTAAAATCTGCGTTAGCCGTCTCCTCCGGTATTGTTGAATTGATGTAATTTGGTTTAATGATATTAACGCAATCGCATGCGTTCCATATCTTTTTTGATGTCTTTCTCCTTCAAATCCTCACGTTTATCGTAGGTCTTTTTCCCTTGACCCAATCCTATTTCCAACTTCAAAAAACCGCGTTCGTTTTCGTATAATCGAATTGGAAATACTGCATAGCCTTTTGTTTTTATTTTGGCTTCAATCTTGGCTAATTCCTGTCGGTTTAATAACAATTTCCTAGTACGCAGGGGTTCGTGTTTGTTGTACGAAGACTGTTTAAACTCAGAAATATGCATGTTCTTTAACCACAATTCACCGTCTTCGTATAAGCAATATGCATCCCCCATATTTACGTTGTTATCCCGTATGGATTTCACCTCACCGCCCATTAATGCAATTCCTGCTTCGTACCGCTGTTCGATATGAAAATTAAAGCCGGCTTTACGGTTTACAATCTCTACTCTTTTATGGGTTTTCTTCGCGCTCACTGGAACATTTACTCCGAAATACAAAGGTACAACCAAATACTTGTTGAATTGCTTAATTTCGGCAAGGAAGATTTGCAATTATCGCAACTCCCGACAACGAATAAATCAAGGATAAGTGAATTTTAATCTATTTGGGGTAAGTTAGTACCTGCCCAATAACTAGGAAGATTCAAGCTGCTGCTTAATTCGATCTAACTTTTCTTTTTTCAAAATCTTCTGCCCTTGGGTACCTTCGGCCACCAGTCTATCTTTCACCCAAACCGCGAACGAACAATTTACGGAATTTCCCTCCAATCCGATTAACACCGCTTCTATTCGAACGGTTTGCCCCAGCATGGCGGGTGATTTGTGCGTAATATTTAAGAATGTTCCAATCCCCTCCTCATCCTCTTCTTTCATTTCCAAAACAAATTGTCTGCAAGCCCATTCAACATCCCGACCCAAAGCAAACGTGCCATAAAAAGGATGTACCGTTCCTGTTTCAAACGTGGCTAAATCATTCTGTTCTACCGTTTTCGATATCTCAATTTTTTCACCAACCGAACGAACTATCCGCATATTTACAATTCCGTAAGTAAACTCTCGGTGGTAATTTCCATGTGTGACGCATCGAAAATCGCCTCTCCGTTTTTTATTACTATTACCTGCGGCGATTCATGAAACACATGAAAGTCTTCGGCAATTGCATTTGAAATATTTCGGTATGCTATTAAGTCTAAATAATAAAAATCTGCCTTCAGATAAAAATCATCGGATAAACTTTTCAACCGATTCAAGGCCATCGTACTAATAGAACAACGGGTGCTATGTTTGAACAGCACCTGAGTACGATGATTAGAGTCCGATACAATTTGTTTTAATTGTTCGGGTTCTGTTAAATTTAACCAGCGACTATCCATGGATTTGCTGAGCAGAACCGGTGTTTTTCCCTACGGATGGACAACGATCTTGCTTACGAGCGCCACAGCTGCTTACTACCGCTGCCAAAACAATGAGAAGTGTTAATACCTTTGCAGTTTTCATGATGTACAAATTCAACTACAAAGAAAACAAAAATCTAGCCAACTTATTGCCCTTTATAGATGAAGTGTACGTTAAATCGGTCATTTCCACCGATGAATCCGATAAAAACAACAAAAAACAAGCGAAACTTCCACAAAAAGCCGCGGCTAAATACCCACTTAATCTCCAAAATACACTAAGAGAGCGTTGGGGAGATTGGTATGTGCCATTACTATCATTCCAAAACGACCTCAACAAATTCAAAAGAAAACTACCCACCTTTTATAGGGTTAAAGCAGTTGGATTCGGCGTATACTTAGAACAAGCCACCAGTGAATTTATAGCTCGATGGAAGGCTAAACAATTTACAGCGAAGACGATGGTTTCTTTAACCGGAGGGTTAGGCGTTGACGATTGGGCTTGGGCGAGTACGGACTGCGATGTATATAGTTTCGACCCCAACGAATCGCTTAATTTTTGGAGCACACTCAATTTTGATCGACTTGGAGTTGATCACAAAATTCAACGAATAAACCAAACTGCGGAATGGGCTTTGGAAAACTGGGTTCAATGGCAAACGGAAGATTTCGTGGATGTCATTTACATAGATCCTGATCGAAGACCAAATACAAATTCGAACAACTCAACGGTAAGGATAATTACAGATGTTAATCAATACAATCCCAATGTTTTTGAATTATACAAAAATCATAAGCTAAAAGCCAACCAATGGTTAATTAAATTAAGCCCGATGGTTGATATTCATTGGTTTCAAAAACAAATTGGCGAACCCGTTAAAGCCTATTCGGTTTGCGCGGGTAAAGAGGTAAAAGAAATTTTGGTTGTTTTACCGGGGCAACAGTCTTTCACACAGAAAAACATCATTGAAAAAGAAATGGTAAACATTAGCGAGTACTCGGCTGATTTGTTCACCCATTTTTATTCTATGGCTGGCAGCAGCACCAATTTAAAAGAGGGGATTGAAACAACTATTCAATCAAAATTATCTATAAACAGTAATTCGATGGAAGTATCAAAAATCCAACCATCTCAGACATTACTATTTGAACCCCATGCAGGTTTGTTTGCTTTAGGACTAAATCGACAGTTATCTGAGCTTCCGGGAGTTTCTACACTAGGAAATTACTCTTTTTTTATCACACCCAATCTTTGGCCGAAAACCCTAGGGAGAACCTTGATTGTGAACCATATTTTTAATGGTAGCCTACGCGAAATTGGAAGAAAACTTAAAGAAAATAATTTATTTAAAATTACTATAACCGCAAGGAATTGCGGGATAAAAACAGCAGATCTAATAAAACAATTGGGTACAAAAGAGAACCATTTACTGCATGGTTTTATCTATAAAGATGAATACGGTTTCACCTTGTATATTGGGACAATCTAACCTTTATTAGCTCTACTCACATACGCCTCCAATGCTGCCAACATGGAAGGAATTCCAGGAGCAGGAGCGGCGATATCTAAAATCAGATTGTGCTCGTCGATGGCCTGCTGGGTACTTGAACCAAAGGCAGCAATGCGGGTATTATTCTGAATAAATTCGGGGAAGTTATCGTACAACGATTTGATATCGGCCGGAGAAAAGAATACTAAAATATCGTAAAACACATCCGCCAAATCACTTAAATCAGCGCTAACCGTATTGTATATAATGCATTCGGTAAAATTATACCCCAATTTAGCAAAATGATCTGGAATAGAAGGTTTACGAATATCGGAACAAGGGAATAGGAACTTTTCTCCCGAGTGATTTTTAAACAAAGTTAGGAAATCTGCTTCCGTACCTTTTCCGTGATACATTTTACGTTTACGTGGAACAATGTACTTTTGAACGTAGTTGGAAACACTTTCATTAATTGAAAAAT
>JBJOFM010000041.1:0-3140 GCA_046048755.1 Bacteroidota bacterium
GAGGTGTTTGGAAAACTTCCAATGCGGGAATCACGTACAAGCCGATTTTTGATAATTATGGGACTCAGAGCATTGGTTGTTTAGCCATTGATTCTAAGAATCCTAATGTACTCTGGGTTGGTACCGGCGAAAACAATAATCAGCGCAGTGTTGGATATGGAAATGGTATTTACAAAAGTTTAGATGGAGGAAAATCATTTCAAAATATGGGATTAAAATTGTCCGAACATATAGGAATGATTAAAATTGACCCCAATAATTCGGATAGAGTTTGGGTAGCCGTTTATGGACCTGTTTGGAAAGAAGGTGGCGAAAGGGGATTGTATTTAACCGAAGATGGCGGTAAATCTTGGAACAGAGTTTATCATGTTTCCGATAAAACCGGATGCAATGAGGTTCATCTAGATCCTACGATGAATGGAACTATTTACGCAGCCTTTCATCAACGAATTCGACATGAATGGACATATTTAGGGGGTGGACCGGAATCTGCACTATACAAAAGTTCAGACAACGGAAAAACATGGAAAAAACTAACTTCGGGACTTCCAGGAGGCGATGTTGGTAGAATTACAGTAGCAACTTCACCCCTTAAAGCCGGCCTGGTATATGCTATGGTCGAAGCCGAAGAGGGCAAAGGAGGGATTTTTGTAAGCTATGATTATGGTGAAAGTTGGTCAAAACAAAATAGCTTTTTCACCGCAGGGAATTACTATCAAGAAATTTTCACTGACCCAACCAATGCCAATAGAATATTTATTATGGATACGTATTTGAAAGTGTCCGATGATGCTGGAAAAACCTTACGAAATGCGGGTGAATCCAATAAACATGTGGATAATCATGCAATTTGGATAGATCCTAAAAATGCTTCTCATTGGTTAGTTGGCTGCGATGGTGGATTGTATGAAACTTTTGATAATGCCCAAAACTGGAACTTCAAGGATAATATATCGATTACTCAATTCTATCGTGCATCCGTAGATAATGCAAAGCCATTTTATAATATTTATGGAGGTACTCAAGATAATAATACCTTAGGCGGACCATCACGGAATTATTCCGCAAATGGGGTTAGTAATGACGATTGGTTTGTAACGGTGGGTGGAGATGGATTTAAATCTCAAATAGACCCTACAAATCCTAACATTGTCTACAGCCAGTGGCAATATGGAGGTTTGGTGCGTTTTGATAAATTAACTGGTGAAGCTATTGATATTAAGCCAACTGTAGGTATTAACGAAGCTCCTTTGCGCTGGAATTGGGATGCTCCATTGATAATTTCTAAAAGCAACCCTAAGGTTCTTTATTTTGCTGCAAATAGAGTGTTTAAAAGCGAAGATAGAGGAGATTCTTGGACACCCATAAGTGGAGATTTATCAAGAGGAATTGATCGGAATACCTTGCCAGTGATGGGGAAAGTATGGGGTATTAACGCGGTAGTTAAAAATCAAAGTACTAGTATTTATGGGAATATTACTTCGTTGGCCGAAGGGAAAAACGGGGAATTATATGCGGGAACCGATGACGGTTTGATTTGGGTTAAACAAGTAAATAGCGATGTTTGGCTTAAAGTGGGAGTTGACCAAACAGGGGAAATGATTTTTCCTGATGCTCCTAAAGGTTTAGTAAATGGCCTAGGACATCCTTTTGTATCGATGGTATATGCTTCTCCAAATTCTGGTAATGTATATGTTGTCTTAGATCATCATCGTTTTGGAGATTTTAAACCATATGTTTACAAGAAATCAACCAATTCAGCTTGGATTAAAATCACTAATGGATTGCCAGAAAATGGACCGGTAAAAACGGTTATAGAAGACTTTAAAGATCCAGAATTAGTATTGGTAGGTACGGAGTTTGGCTTGCACATTAGTTTTAACGGAGGCCAACATTTCAATCATTGGCAAGGCGGTTTGCCTCCTATTGCTATCAAAGACATGGTTTTTCAGGAATCCGAAGATGATTTAGTTTTAGCGACATTTGGTAGAGGATTTGCTGTTTGCGATGATTATCAGAAAATTAGAGAATATAAATCCTATATCTCACAGAAAAATCCTGAGATACAAAATCATGTGTTGCCAATTACTCCGGTAAAGTTATTCATTCCCTCAACACCCTTAGGCGGATCTGGAAATGGGTATAAAGGTGCTTCTCGATTCTCTGCGCCAAACCCAAACGCTGGTGCTACAATTTATTACGTTTTTGATAAGGAATTTTCAACTGTAGAAAGTCGTAGAAAAAAACGTGAAGAAGCAGCTGTAAAAGCTCCATTAACGTTGATCTACCCAGCTAAAGATTCAATTGTAGCAGAATCCAACGAAATGGCAGCAAAAGCGTTTATAGTTATTCGCAGTTCTGCAGAAATAACTTATAACAATACGGTGGCGAAATTCCCAATTCCTAACGGTAAAGGATTGTCAAAGATTGAATGGAACTTACGTTATTCAGACCCATCTGTGCCAATCTCTGCCGTTAAAAACAACCAAATAGGATGGGGGCCATACGTTTCAGAAGGTACTTATTATGCTGCTTTGGAGTGGATTGATTATTCAATTGCGGGTGCAGGGAAGGTTTTGACTTCTGGAACTCAAGAAATCAAGGTGGATTATCTTTTACAGCCAAGTATTCCATTTGTATCAAAAGAGGAGAGACAAAAACAAATCCAACAGATATTTGAAGTAAAACAAAAATTGGGAGCGTTGAATAACAGATTTTCAAATGCGCAACAAGGTGTTTATGCGATGAAAAATGCTGCAGAAATTATCAATTCAAATACGCGAGATCTAGCAAAAGTGTCTTTCGATTTACAACAGATTTTAAATTCAATTAGAATACTATTAGAAGGTAACGGTGCTTTGGCATCCGAAGAATTTGAGACCAATGAGAGTTTGAATGATCTTTTCAATTCTGTGTATTATTCGTGTTTTGATGCACTAAATGCACCAACTAAAACCCATTTACAGAAATTAACAATGGTAAATGCTGAAATTCAACGTGTGAATAATCAATTAGATACATTGGTTTCAACTTATAATAGATTCGCCAAAGAAAATCCAACTGTTGGACTTCCTATATTGTATTAATTAAGTTATTTTTCCGAATTATTAAGTTTGTTTAACGATTAGAAACGAAATTGT
>JBJOFM010000042.1:0-5064 GCA_046048755.1 Bacteroidota bacterium
TGTTGGCTTTGGGGCAACATCAAAGCCTTTTCCATTAAGGAAATCGGCTAGGGCCTGAGCACTTCTGTTAAGTTCGCTGGCTACTTTCGCTAAACGGTATTCCGCCATATTCGCTTCAAAATTAGGTTATTCGTAATACAATTCCCAAGATTGGCCTAATTCCGTTAGAGAAAAAGGCTTTTTTGGAAGGGGTTGCCGATGGAAAAAAACCGGGAATATTTATCGGCGTGATATTCCCGGTTTTTGGGTTGGTTTATTAATCTTCAAATTCGGAGCGCAAAATCTTCTGCACTTCGAGGATGGTTTCTTCTTCGAGTTCTGTTCGGCGCATCAAATCTTCCCAAGGAGTATTGATAACAGCTTTTGCTGAATCCAATCCAATCTTGCGGAATTCTTCGATGATCCATTCATCGATTTCGTCTAAGAATTCTTCCAAATCAACATCGTCCTCATCGTTTAAGTTCTGATTTGCTAAGCGATAAACTTCAATTTGATATCCGGTTAATTTTCCGG
The DNA here is from genome assembly GCA_046048755.1 of Bacteroidota bacterium. Taxonomy (GTDB): domain Bacteria; phylum Bacteroidota; class Bacteroidia; order NS11-12g; family UBA955; genus JAGKXC01. The sequence continues at coordinate 514 of JBJOFM010000042.1, forward strand.
CCAATTTGATGTTCTGACCGCCTCTACCGATGGCTAATGAAACTTGGTCGCTATCTAAATAAACATCCGCCGTTCCTTTGGTATCATTCAATTCAATTCTCGAGATAACCGCTGGTTGTAGAGCACGTTGAATATATAGATTGGTGTTGGTAGTGTAATTAATAACGTCTATATTTTCATTTCTTAACTCACGAACGATTCCGTGAATTCTCGCCCCTTTAACACCAACGCAAGCGCCCACTGGGTCTATGCGATCATCGTAACTTTCTACAGCAACTTTAGCTCTTTCTCCGGGTTCGCGGACAATTTTCTTGATGGTAATAAGACCGTCTAAAATTTCAGGAACTTCCAATTCAAATAAACGCTCCAAAAACTCTGGAGAGGTTCTTGAAAGGATGATTTTTGGACTGCCTTTATCCATATTTACATCGTGAATTACGGCGCGAATTGCATCGCCTTTTTTATAGATATCACGAGGAATAAGATGTTCTTTCGGTAGGCTTAATTCATTTCCTTCATCGTCTAACACCATGATTTCACGTTTCCATACATTGTACACTTCGGCTGAAATAATTTCGCCGCGCTTGTCTTTGTATTTTTTGAATAATTCGTCTTTTTCCAGTTCGATAATTCTACTCATAAGCGCTTGACGAGCATTTAAAATAGAACGTCTTCCGAAATCGTCTAAGAATACCTGTTGGATACAATCTTCACCAACAGAATAGTCGGGTTCCAATGTTAATGCTTCGCTGATTGCGATTTGCAAATTTGGGTCTTCAACTTCTCCTTCTTCAACGATTAGACGCAAATGATACATTTCGATATCACCGGTTTCTGTGTTGATGATAATGTCGAAATTGGCATCGTTTCCGTACTTTTTCTTAAGGATGTTTCTGAAAACATCTTCCAAGACACGCATCATGGTGGCGCGGTCTATGTTTTTAAATTCCTTAAATTCCGAGAAACTTTCTACGAGGTTGATTCCCAAGTCTTTGGCTTTGGCTTTCATGGTTATTTGAAACTTAAAATTATTGTTGCGTTTTTAATGGAAACAAAATCTAATGCAATGATTTCGCTTCGAGTTTTTTTGCCCTTTTCGGGTATGAATTTTTCCATAATAAATGTTGGAAATTCAGTTGCGGGAACTGCAGGAACTTCCGTAATTATTTCTGGCATAATTATTTGTGGTACAGATGCAGGAACCTTGTTTGCTTGAATTTCTTCTGGCTCTTCATCAAATCGTCTATGAACTTTCTTTTTTGGTTCCTTTTTGATTTTTGGTGGTTTTTGCAAAGACAACCAAATCTCCCAAGATTCAATCCAATGTTCGCTTAATTCTTCTTTTGAATTGGCTACCCCTAACAATTGTGCTTCAAAAGATAGACCATCCGTTGTGGTGATTGCAAAACGTCTACCACAATGTTTGTTGAATTGTTTTGCATTGGTAAGTGGTCTATCGGCACCGGGCGACGAAATTTCAAAAGTAAATGGAGTTTCGTCGAAATCACCTTCATCTATTAAATTGGAAATGTGTCTAGTAAAATCGGTAAGTGTTTTCATGTTTAGCGGCGTTTCGCTGTCCATGAAAAAAATGAAATTACTTTGTCCATCTCGTTCTCTTCCAGTAAGAAAAATATCGAATGCCGATGCCTCGGATTCTACCATTTTGGAGATTTTATCGAACAATTCTTTCATAATCAAACGTACTTAAAATTTTAGTCAACAAAAAAGGGGACTGCTTTTGGCGATCCCCTTCAAGGTTTTCCAAGAAAGTTTTGCAAATATATGAAAAAATCTTAGAAAAATTATGATTTGTTAAGCGGTGCTGATTCTTTTGGATGGATTTTCCGCTACTTTATTGTCCTTTGATTACGCTCGCCGATAGGATTTTAATGTCTTTTTCGGGTCTGTCGTTTCTATCGGTAACGCTGCTTTCTATGAAATCTAATACATGATAACCGGAAATTAGTTTTCCAAACACCGTATACTGATTGTCTAGGTGGGGTGTTCCGCCCCAATTCATGTATCGTTTTTTAACGTTGTCTGGGATTTTACTGAACTGGGCATCTAATTTAGGCTGACATAAAGCTTGTACTTCTTGCTGTAATTGGTCTAGGGCTTCTTGGTTTCCTGTTTGCGCATAATATTCTCCGCGTTTGTTGTATTCACTGTTCGCTGGATTAGCAATGAAATCTTGGAATACTGAATTTCCCAAAGCCAATCTCAAATCGGCTTCGGAGTATTTGGTTCCTGAAACAATAAAAAACTGCGAACCACTGCTGCGTTTCATGGGGTTTACTTGGTCTGCTTGTCTAGCAGCTGATAGTGCTCCACGAAAATGATACAGTGTGTCTTTAATTTCCGAAGGCAAGGTATATCCTGGATCACCGTCTCCTAACATAGCACCTGCGCGTGCTAATTTTGATTTGGGATCCCCGGTTTGTATCATAAAGTTTTTGATTACACGATGAAATAAAACACCGTCATAAAATTTTGAATTCACCAATTTTACGAAATTATCATGATGTTCCTTTTGTGCTGGATTTAGGGCTACTATCATGGTTCCAACCGAGGTTTTAATTTCAACACGAGTCCAACTGGCGGGAGCGGTTGAATCACTGTAATCAACTCCATCTCCAGTAGTAGGTTTTGCATTGTTGGAATCTGCAGAGAAGCTATCCATGAGATTTACGGAGTTTTTATTGCCACAGCCTAAGTTAAAGGCAGCTGCCGATGTTAAAATCGCTGCAATAATGATGGTTTGTTTTAATTTCATGATGATTTATAGGATTCGAAAATACGATTAAAAGGTTAGTATCTCTTCGGCTTCAAAATATTCGATTATGTGTTGTCTTAACAGATTTTCTTGTTCTAAATAGGCAAGGTTAGGAAGTGGTTTTGTGTTTTCCCAAACGGGCCAACCTTTTTGATTAAATCCCAGTTGCGTATAGTATCCTGAATAACTTAGGACTTTACAATTAGCGATGTGCATCAAATGTACCTTCTCTTCTTTGGTGAAATTTTTATCGGGTAACACGCCAAGTTCACGTATACCAATCAAGAACAAAATAGCATTTAAATCAGGTTTCTTTTGGAAGTTTTCTTCAACAAAAGCTAAGATTTTGAGCCACTTTTCTTTTATTTCTTGTTGTAGCGTAGGTGGAATTTTATCTTCAAAAATACTGGACATACTTTGGGTTTATTAAGGATTTCATTTATGTTGCAACTGTTAGAAGATTGCTTGAATCTGCGAAGTTCGTTAAATCCCAGCAATTCTATCGTTAATTTTGTACATATGTCTGCGGGCAGAAATTTTATAAATCAGTTATTTGATCGGGCAAAAAACGTATCGGATGTTTTTACAGTAAAGCATGTTCGAGCGGTAAAATGGCAGGAGAGAACATTGCGAAAAATGTTATTTAAAGCACGAAATACTGCTTTTGGTAGGGAGTATGGATTTGAGGATTTATTGTTAGAATCCAACCCTATGGCTGCATTTAGAGCAAAGGTGCCTATAGTAAATTACGAAGGTATGCGACCATGGTGGCAGCGACAATACCAAGGAGAATCGGACATTACCTGGCCGGGAAGTCCAAAATATTTTGCATTAAGTAGTGGCACAACCGCGGGAAGTAGCAAGTACATTCCGGTTGGTGATGATCAACTGAAAGCTATCAAAAAGGCAGGATTGCGGCAATTGTTTGGTATAGCCAAAACCGATATACCCAAGGACTTTTTCACCAAACATTATTTGATGATAGGTGGAAGTACGGATTTACAATACAATGGGTTTAATTACAGCGGAGACTTAAGTGGTATAACCATGGATAATGTCCCATTCTGGATGGATCGTTTTACCAAACCAACGGACGAAATAAAACGCGAAAAGGATTGGCATAGTAAAATTGAAATCATGGTAAAAGAAGCGCCGAATTGGGATGTTTCGATGATTGCTGGTGGCCCTGCTTGGGTAAAGATGCTTCTAGAGAAAGTAATAGCCCATTACGGTTTAAACAATATCCACGAGATTTGGCCGCATTTCAGTGTGTATTCTTGGGGTGCGGTTTCTTTATCCCCGTACAAAGATCAAATAGATTCAATGTTGGGCAAGCCGATTATGTATTTTGAGACGTATTTGGCAAGTGAAGGATTTATTGCCTATCAAAATCGGTTAAACGCCGATGGAATGACCTTGGCATTAAGAAATATGATGTTTTTTGAATTCATTCCCTTCGATGAGCATCATTTTTCGGAGACCGGGGAGCCTTTAGACCCTCATTATGCGTTGGGAATTGCGGATGTTGAAGAAGGTAAAGATTATGCCATTGTGATTACTACTTGCGGAGGAGCTTGGCGCTATTTAATTGGCGATACCGTTCGATTTGTAAATTTAGATGCCTGTGAGATTAAGATTACGGGTAGAACAAAGCAGTTTTTAAGTATTTGTGGAGAGCATTTGAGTGTTGATAATATGCATGATGGTGTGCTGTCCACAGCGCATGATTTTGGCTTTCACTGTCCTGAATTTACTGTGAAAGGGTATAAAAATAG
>JBJOFM010000043.1:0-9719 GCA_046048755.1 Bacteroidota bacterium
GGCAATACCAATGGCTATGTCGGAGTACCCTGAGAAATCAAAATAGATTTGAAAGGTGTACGCATACATGGCTAAGAGATTTTCACCACCCGAATAGGCCGATGGGGCGAGATGCACCAAATCGGCGTATTTAGCCAAGTAATCGGCGATAAATAATTTTTTTACCAGTCCGATAATTATTCGGAATATACTGTCCTTGAAAAGGGCTGTATTGATTGCTTGAGGTTGGAAGATTTGGGGAAGGAAATCTTTGGCACGAACAATTGGGCCGGCAACGAGGTGCGGGAAAAATGTCATGTAAAAGGTATAATCTACAAAGTCTTTGGTAGCAGAAATTTCTTTTCTGTAAACGTCCAATATATAGCTAATGGATTGGAATGTATAAAACGATATTCCGATGGGTAGGAATAAGTTCTTCGGACTGAAATTGGTGTGAAATAGGCAATTGCAGTTTGCAATAAAGAAATCTGCGTATTTGAAATATAGCAAGAACGACAAACTATAACCCACGGCCAGCCACAGGTATAATTTCTTCTTTTTACCTTGGGCTTTTTCAATTTGGATGGCAAATAAATAATCGCTTAAGATCATTAATCCAAACAGCAATAGAAAGGGCCCGCTACTTTTGTAATAGAAAAATAAACTGAAGAGAATAATGTAAACCTTCCGCAGCCATTCTTGTTTAAAAACCAAGGCATAACCCAACAAGAAGAATCCAAAAGTTGCTAAAAAGGTGAATTCGGTGAAAAACCAGGGTTCCTTGGTTGAGTACCGCAAAGCTTCCATGACGGATATTCGCAGTTTTTCTGCAGTAAATGATTCCGAAAGCCAACTCCAGTTATTTTCCATTAGTATCCTCGAAATTTAGCTGCGTTCATCATGATAATATCGGCTCTCAAAGGTCTTGCCCTTTTGGTAGGTGTTTTTAGGGGGATTCGCCATTTAGCGGAGTTATTTATCCAACCGGCGAGACTATCCATCCAGATACGATAACCTTTGTTATTAGGATGCCTTCCGTCTTCAGCACGGGGTAAAACCAATTGTTTGGTATAAAAATAGGTACCTGTATCGGCAGCTCGGGCAAATACATCGTTGATTCCAAAGTCTTCTTCCCAGTTAGCAGGGCCTATCCAAGTGTAAGGGATTCCTCGTAATTTTTTGGCTAATAATCGAGCTGCGCTGCTTCTGGCTTTTAAATCTTTGGCAAACAATTCGTTTAATCCCATTACTACAAAAACGTAGGTGGGTTTGTATCGCTGTATAATTTTAGCGATGGTGTCTGCTTTGGCAAAATTAAAAACAGTAGCGGAGTACCATTCTACACAGGCCACCAATTTATGACCATTGGCTAAACAATAATCGTTTAACGGATAACGCAATCCACCTGCTTCCGAATCCCCAATTAGTAACACGCGATGTTTGGTGGTATCGGTAAATATTGGATTGAAAAATGGGGTTAATGAGGTAGATACTTTAAATCCCCCAGCAGAAATTGATGTAGGATTCAAGGAATCCATGGTTAACGTGGTGGATGAATCTGAAATAGCAAAAGGCTGAAAGGAAGCCGTATCTTTTTCGGTGATTTGCTCCGTAACCTCCGCCGTAATTTCCTCCAATCCTGATCCCCATTGGAACTTCTTTAAATCATAACCTGCGATTTGGATTGTGTAGGGGGAAATCGAAAAAATAAAAATCAATAAACTGGGAATTAAAATCACTAAACCCGCCCAAACAATTAATCCTCTGGAAGAGCCTTCAATAGGACCTAAACTATGGTCGTTAATATTATTAGGTTTGTTGATTGGCTCCACAATAGCGTTCAAAATTAACGTTCAACTATCAATTCTTCGTGTAATTATTACGAATTTTTTATTTGGGTTTGCGTAAATTGCAACAACTAAATTCAGCCATGAGATTTTTAAGTGTATTTCTTGCGTTTTTTTTAATTAGTTTTCCTGTTAAAAGTCAGACAGCAAGGGATGTTGCAGTGGAATTGTATACTTCTTGGGAGGAAGGTAAGGGGCTTAAACTTCAATGGAAGAGTGATCCAAATGCTAAGAAATATGAAGTGTATACTCGGTCTGCAGGCGGTATAGGTTGGGACTTAAAAGACACCTTTGGGGTAAATGGACTTTCGTATTTAGACACAACCATGAAAAAAGGCATGGTTCGGGAGTATCGCGTTGCGAAATGGCATACTAAGTACAGTGGATTTGCCGGCAACGGGTATATCACAGCAGGGTATGAGGTGCCCCAGAGATCATTGGGTAAAGTTTTGATAGCCGTAGACTCATCCTACAGTATCGCACTTTCTAAGGAAATTAGTGAATATGTAGATCAGTTAACTCGAGAGGGCTGGGAGTGCATCACTAAATCTTTTTTGCGTAATGATTCTGTTACCCGAATTAAAGCTTGGGTTAAGAAACAATACATGAGCGATACGGCAGGCGTGAAAGCCCTGATTTTGTTAGGCAGAATTCCAGTGCCCTATAGCGGTAACTTCAGACCCGATGCCCACCCAGAGCACACTGGGGCCTGGCCGGCAGATTTATATTACGGTTCATTTTCGATTAATTGGACCGATGCCACAATTAATAATACCTCAGCTGCTAGATCGAATAATCATAACACACCGGGAGACGGTAAATTTGATTTAAGCCGATATAATACGTCAGCAACCTTGCCCAATGCTGCTCAAAAGGTTGAACTTCCTGTTGGTAGAATAGATTTATACGATATGGCTTCATTTTCGGCCAATGACACGGTATTGGTAGCTCGTTATATTCGAAAAAATTTGGCCTTTAGACGAGGCGATTTTAGAGCGGTTAACCGAAGTTTAATTGATGATAATTTTGGGTATTTCAATTCCGAAGCATTTGCATCGGGAGGATTTCGAAATTTCTCAGTTCACGCTGCTGATTCTGTTTTCGAACGAGATTATTTATCCTCCATGCGAAAGTCTAGCTATTTGTGGAGTTATGGGTGTGGGTCGGGTTATTATACCGGGGCAAGCGGGGTTGCCAGCAGTAGTGACTTTGTTACCGATAGCATATTAAATCCTTTTACGTTAACCTTTGGTAGTTATTATGGTGATTGGGACAATGCGGATAATTTCCTGCGTGCTCCGTTAGCTTCCCGAGGTTGGGGATTGGTTTCGGTGTGGAGTGGTAGGCCCTATTGGCTAATGCATACTACCGCGTTGGGACAGCCCATGTACACAGCGGTGTTGAATACCTACAATAGTTATCCCAATTATAACACGGCTGGACAGTACAGCGGAGTTCATGTTGCTTTAATGGGAGATCCAACATTGAAGGTCTATCCTGTTCCTGCATTGAAACGGGTAAAGGTTGTTAATACCTGCAGTTTAGAAAACAAATCCCAAATACAGTGGAAATCAACCGGTGCCGATGCCGATTCAATACGGATCGATTTGCTGGATTCAAAAAATCAATGGTCACACTATAAAACCGTTGCTTCCACAGACACCTTTTGTTTACTGAACTTTGACACGGGGCGATATACCCTGTCGGTTCGACCCAAAAAGTTAATGTCCAGTTCTTCTGGGACATGGTGGGATCTTGGAGCTAGAGAAATACGGAGCTTTATCGTAAATCCATTGCCTACCATTTCATTAAATTATTCTAAACCGTTTTACTGTTTCGGGGATAGCATTAAAATCAGCGATGATATCCGTAAAGGTACTCCGAAGAAACAATGGCAATGGGCTGTGGGCAATAAAAAATTAATTACGGATAGCACCGGCCGATGGGCGGGAACCGCAACGAATAAAGGGAAAATGGATGTGTTTTTAACGGTTACCAGCGATTCGGGTTGTACTAATACCTTTGTAGACAGTATATTGGTTAAATCATTGCCCAATATCAATATCCTTGGCGATACTGCGGGATGTGCTGGAGCTAATTTGTTGTTTAAAATTGAGAACAATGGTAATAATCGCCTGGATACGGTGTTTTGGTATTTAGGCAGTACAATGATTTCTCGAAAGGATACGTTTATCTATACTTCAACCGCTCCAGGTACGTTTAAATTATCCGTATCCGCTACAGATAATTATGGTTGCGTTGGGCGAGATACACAGGAATTTATTATTAAACCAACACCGAAAAAACCGGAAATTAATGTAATTCAACAAGCAAAATTTCGAGGGGATACCTTGGTACTTAAAGTAAACGCCGGCATCAACCAAATTCAGTGGATTACGAGTCAAACTGATTTAATAGTTCTTCAGCAAGATTCTATTTTTACCGCAGTGATTCCTGATGGAACATCCAGCTATCCCCTGTATGTTTCGGCTAAGGCTATAAATGGTGGATGTGTTTCTGATACTGCAGTGAGGTTGTGGATTTTTGAATACAATTCGGTTTCAGAATTAGTATCGAATAAAGTTCACATTCTATCTAACGAATTTGGTACCTATCGAATTGTATTGAGTGGAATAAGCGATGTGTATTCGGCAGAGTTATTGAGTTTAACGGGTGCTCAAATTCAGCGAAGTACCCTGTGGATTCATGAACGTGGAAATTCTTATATCGATATCGTATCAGATGAAAATCAATCGCTTAAATTGTTGGTAATACGGAATAGAGCGGGAGAAATTGTAGCAACGAAAAAATTGTTTTAATACCTAACGGAATGGTCTCATTGGTTTAATAATAAGACACTACGACCAATGGATAATAGGTTTATTTTAGACAATATTCGGGCTTAATCTCAAACTACATGTCCAATGTAAATCCGCTTTTACTCCAACGATCGTATTTCTGTTTATTGAATCGATAGAGCCTGGCAGGTCGATGCGCGTTGTTTTTGGTAAAGGTATTGGTATCGATTAGCAATCCTGTAGTAAGTAGTTTTTTTCGAAAGTTTCGTACATCGAAATGGGTTTGTAAAACGGCTTCGTACAGGTGCTGAATTTCCGTAAGAGTAAACGTTTTGGGCAATAATTCAAAACCAATGGGTTTGCGTTTTACCTGAGTTCGGAAGTTTTCGCTAACGGTTTCAACAATTAAATTATGATCAAAGGGTAGGTCTGGGATATCATTAATCGACCACCATTCGGCTTCCTCGGCCCAATTACCTTTGTTAACTTTGTATTTGTCGATACGAATTAGGCTATAATAAGCCACGGTAAAAACACGGCCCAGAGGGTGTCGCTGAACTTCGCCAAAGGTAAAAACTTGTTGCATGTAGACATTGTTCAACCCGGTTAATTCATTTAATACACGCACGGCTGCAACATTTAAATCTTCTTCGGGGTCTACTAAATCACCAGGTAACGCCCATTGACCTTGATAGGGTTCTACACCTCTTCGAACTAAAAGAACTTTTAAATCGCCTTCGTCGAAACCAAAAATTACGCAATCCACGGACACTCCACATCGTAAATAGTGTTTTTTCATTTGCTCTTCGGAGCGCGTCATGAATTTTGGTCCGGTAATGTCACCCATTGGGTAGCGAATTTAATAGATTCTTCCTAAGAAAAATCTACCGAGGGATTAATCCTAAATTAAATTCGTGAATGGGAAGCAGCTAAATTGTATTTTACACAATAACTGCGCTATTTGCGGCCAATTTTTTATGTTGATTTTTTAGGGTGAATTCTATTTCGGTAGAACCTAAATTGGTGATTTCAACATGATTTGGACTTACAAAAATGGCGACGGGTTGATTGTTGAGTAAAATTTGAAATTTGTACGACTCCCATTGCGGTGGGCAATAGGGGTTTAACTGTAATTGTTGATTTCTGATTCGCAATCCACCAAAGCCTTGAACGATACTTAAATAACTACCGGCCATGGAGGTTATATGCAATCCATCTTCCGTATCGTTATTGTAATTATCGAGGTCTAATCTTGCTGTTCGCAGATACATTTCATAGGCTTTTTCGGTTTCGCCGATTTTTGCTGCTAAGATACTGTGAACACAGGGGGACAGAGAACTTTCGTGAACGGTAAAGGGTTCGTAGAATTTGAAGTTTCGTTGATGGCAATCCATATCAAACTGATCTTCAAAGAAATACAAACCTTGCAGAACATCGGCTTGCTTGATATATACCGAACGTAAAATTCTGTCCCAGCTCCATTTTTGGTTTAACGGTCTTTCGGAGGCCGGTAATTCATGCACGGGTATTAGTTCTTTTTCTAAAAAACCATCGTGCTGAACAAATACTTTATACTCTTCGCTATAGGGAAGATATAAATGTTCGTGGATATGATTCCAGTGTTGAATTTCCTCGGATTTGTGGAAGTTGGTTTTTTGCGTAATGGACTTCCACTCTGCAGCATGTTCTTGGGACAACCATTCTGCACATTCGGCCGTGAATTGCATGCACCAATCAGCAATAAAACTGGTGTACCAATTGTTGTTTACGTTGTTTTCGTATTCGTTTGGTCCGGTAACACCGTGCATTTCGTACCGTTTGCGGTAATCGCTCCAGTGTACGCGTTGTGCCCAAAATCTCGAAATCCCCAATAGCACTTCGAATCCACCTTCGGCTAAATACTTTTTGTCGCCCGTATGTTCGATATAATTCCAGATTGCATAGGCGATAGCTCCATTTCGGTGAATCTCTTCAAAGGTTATTTCCCATTCGTTATGACATTCTTCCCCATTCATGGTTACCATAGGGTAGAGTGCGGCACCGTTTTTAAAACCTAATTTCTGGGCATTTTCTATGGCTTTACCTAGTTGCTTGTAACGATAAACCAATAACTGCTTGGAGATGCTTGAGTGAGAGGTTACCAAATAAAAGGGAAGACAATAGGCTTCGGTATCCCAGTAGGTGGAGCCACCGTACTTTTCTCCGGTGTACCCCTTGGGGCCGATGTTTAATCGGGCATCATCCCCGCAATAAGTCTGGTTTAAATGATAAATATTAAATCTTACGGCCTGTTGTGCTTTCACATCGCCGGAGATTTGAACGTCTGTTGTTTCCCATTTTTTTGCCCATGCAGCCGCGCTCATGTCTAAGTGAGCTTGGAAGGATGATGCACTCATTTTTTCTAGGGTTTTGATGGCATGGATTTCTACTGCTTCCGGACTGTGGTGAAAGCTGGTTGCCATAACGCAGTGTTTTACAAAATCCCAAGTTTCACCAGCAGACACACTAAGGGTATAATTTGCGGATGCGTATTTACTGTTGGTGTATGAAGCTGCTGATAATTCTTGTTTTTGGGAATTTTTAAAGAGATCGAATTGAACGGCAGTAGAAACTCTCCATTGTAATTTTTTGGTTTCAACGGTTACGATGGTTTGATGGTTTCTAACTTCCTGATTGATTTCATTCCAGAAGGTTTCATCGTAGTTTGAGTCTTTGTTTACAACATTTCCATCTACATAATTCAAAACGGTAATTTCGCAGGATTTGTTGGTGGTAATGCTGTATTTTAAACCTGCATATTCTTTGTTAATGAGGCTGTAAAACCGGGAAGAATTAATGGATACTTCAATTCCGTTTTGAAGTAAAACGATGCACTGCCTATGAAGGACTCCATGCTGCATGTCTAATTCTCTAGTAAATTTCAATACTTTGCACGAGTTCAAATCCAATAATTCACCATTGATTTTAATTTCTAAACCACTCCAGTAGGTGCTGTTGAGGACCTTGGCAAAATACTCCGGATAGCCATTCTTCCACCATCCAACGCGTGTTTTATCGGGGTAATATACTCCGCCATGGTAGGTGCCTTGAAGAGAATGGCCACTGTACGTTTCTTCTAGGTTGCCACGTTGTCCCATCATGCCGTTGCCTATGCTAAATACACTTTCAGCGATTTCGTTGTATTGAGGATTAAATCCTTCTTCAATAATTTTCCAGGGGTCGGCCTTGAAATAATCAATCATCGTAATAAAAAATTAGAAATTTATAGGTAACCAGTTGAAATTAAAGGCTCCAAGGTTTGGTATATGTTTTTCGGCGCCCGGTAGGGATTCAGGAGTCCCAATTCCTATGGTTTTCATATTTCCAGCAATAGCGGCTTGAATACCTGCGGCGCTATCTTCAAATACCCAACATTGGGTAGGAGGAATTCCAAGGAGTTCCGAAGCTTTAATAAAGGTCTCGGGATGTGGTTTACCCTGTTTTACCGTATTGGCATCAACAATGGCATGGAAAGCATCGTCTAAACCCACACGTTCTAAAACTAGTTGGGCATTTTTGGATGCAGATCCTAAGGCCAAAGGTAGTTTCCTTGCTTTCGCCTCTTGAAAGAAATAAGCAACTCCGGGTAAAAGATTTTGGGGTCCCATTTCTTGGACGAATTCCAAGTAGTGGTTATTTTTTTTTGTAAGTGCCGATTGGAAATCGGACTCGGATAACTGCGTCCCGTTAATGGATAAAATATAAATTAACGAATCAACCCTACTTACACCCTTTAGTGCATCATTGTGAGCTTCCGTTAGTTCAATCCCGAAATCTGTTGCCAATTCACTCCATGCCAGATAATGAAAATGAGCGGTGTCACAGATTACCCCGTCCAAATCCAGAATCAATCCGGGTTTCATGCGTTGATTTGCAATTTTTTAAGGTGATATTCAACCAGATTTATCACCGGCTCGCTGGTAATTACACCAACGTTGAGTCTATGGATTTTACATGCTTCGCGTAACAGATCGGAGAAATGATACGCTACGGAACCTACAAAGTGTACAGGCACATCTTTGTGATTTTCGTATTTCCAAATATGAATATTGATGAATTTACTAAATCCGTTGTAGATAAAATCGCGCACCCATTTTTCTTCCCGTTGATCGCTTAAAAAACGCATAAAAGAAGCCAAATACACATTGGGATTGGGCTTATTGTATACAGCTTCAAAAATACTCTCTTTGCTGAGATTGAATTTTTCTATCAATCCATTGTGTATTTTCTCGGGCAACTCATTGTATAAAAACATGCGCAACAGCTCTTTACCATAGAAGGTTCCACCGGCTTCGTCACCCAAAACATACCCAAGAGCCGGTACTTGCTCGTGGATATCTTTGCCATCAAAATAGCAGGAATTAGAACCTGTTCCCAAAATGCAAGCAATACCCGGTTCATCTCCGCAGGTTGCGTAAACAGAACCTGTAAGGTCATGATCAACAACCACTTGGGCTTTGTTAAAAACGGCTCTCAAGGCTTTTGCAACGATTTCATTTCGGTCTTCATGCGATGCACCTGCTCCATAAAAGTAAACGTGTTCCACTAGGGGAGCCACCTTCGTGAGTTCAGTATTTTTGCGAATTTCGCTTTCGATGAGCTCTGAATTATGAAAGAATGGGTTGAAGCCCATGGTGTGAAAAGAAAGTCTGATGCTTTCCCCGTCGGTAAAAATCCAATCGCACTTGGTGCTTCCGCTGTCGGCAACTAAAATCATAGCAATAATTGGCTTGCAAGATAATAAAAAAATAGTTAGTGTCAATCTAACACTTTACAATCTTCCAATGGTATTGATTCGTGGATTGAATTTCTTTAATTTCGCACGAATACTTTATTAAGTTCGAATGGCTTTGAACCCCTCATTGAACCCCCACGTTTCGGTAGATTGTGTTATTTTTGGCTTTAACCGAGATGCATTGAGATTGCTATTAATTAAGCGTACGGTACCCAATGCAGTTACGGAATTGGACGATAGTTATTACGCACTTCCTGGAGATTTGGTGAACGATAGTGAAGATCTGAATCAAGCTGCAAGTAGGGTTTTGCATGAACTTAC
>JBJOFM010000044.1:0-2998 GCA_046048755.1 Bacteroidota bacterium
CGCATTGAACATATCATTATTTTGGTCAATTACAGAATTTACCAATCTTTGTAATTGAACATCCAGATAAATTTGAGGCAAATTATTCTCTGATTTGGTAGGCATTGCATTGAATTCAGCAGGAATTACTGCCGAAGATTCACCCAACAACCAACCCAAATGTATTGCATCGCTAACCAACTGTGTTAGAAAATTAGATCGCTGCATCATCAATTGCTCGTGTACATTTTGCATTTGATTAAAATCCATTTGACTAACATCCCCCAATTGCAATCGATCGCGCATTTTCTGCAGGGTCAACTCACTAAATCCAACCAAGGAATTCAACATCTGAATTTGCCATTGTGCCAATTCTAACTTTCGATACAGTTGTTTCACTCCGATTTCCCATCGCAATTCAATGAGTTCCTTTTCTCTCGAAAACTCCGCTGAAATTTGCTGTCTGCGTTGATAATCGGCGCGGTACCATCCTGGCAGAAATAAAGTCTGATTAATACCATATTTTTGATCGCCATACCATGAATTTACCTGCCCCAAATCCGAAGTAATTGACGCGGAGGGGGCGGATATCTTATAACTACCATGTTCCAAACCCGCCTTTTCTTTCCATTGCGCAACTTGCAAACCTTTATTATTCGCTTTTCCGATAGTTAAAGCCGATGATAAATCCAATCGTTTAACATCTCGCATATCCGTTAGCCCCAACATTAGACTATCCTCCGTTACACCAATCTTTAAACTTTTTTCTATCTGTTGCGAAACACCAAATTCCTTTGCAGCAGCAAATCCTGTGGACCAGAAACCCATAGAAATGATTAATAACCCTATTGAAACGGCAGAAGAAGTATTCGCAGATTCCGAATTTCCACCATTGGATCCCTTTCTTGATGAATTCCTTATTGAAATGCGCAAATACATCGAAGGAAGTAGCAACAGCGTTAATAAGGTAGCCGTAATAAGCCCGCCAATTACCACGGTGGCTAATGGTTTTTGAACCTCTGCGCCCGCACCAGTGCTTAATGCCATTGGCAAAAATCCAAGTGCCGCTACCAAGGCCGTCATCAATACCGGTCGTAAACGTTTCGCTGTACTTTGAATAATTAATGATTCTCTATCCAAATTAGGATTTTCCAGTTCTTGCCGTTTAAACTCAGCAACCAATACGATTCCATTTAACACAGCTACCCCAAACAAGGCAATCATACCAATACCGGCCGATATAGAAAATGGCATATCGCGGAGCACCAATCCCACAATTCCACCGATTAAAGAAAGTGGAATTGCCGAAAACACCAAAACGGCGATGGCAATCGAATTAAAAGCAAAATACAACAGTATACCAATCAGCAACAAAGCAGCAGGAATAGCGAGCATTAAGCGGGTTCTTGCGCGTTGCAAATTCTCAAAACTACCTCCGTATTGAATCCAATACCCTGTAGGCAATGCAAACTTCTTTAACTTTAATTGCAGATCCTTCACCACCGATTCTACATCCCTTCCCCGAACATTAAATCCAATCATGATTCTACGTTGTGCATTTTCACGTTGTATTTGATTGGGGCCATTGATAAGTTTTACCTCGGCCACTGAGGATAATGGAATAACATCCCCATTATCCAATGTGATAGGCATTTCCCGTATATCCTCCACCGAATTTCGATTAACTTCATCAATACGAACTACTAAATCGAACGGCCGTTCGCCCTCATAAATCTTACCCGCAACGGCTCCAGAAAAAGAAGCTTCCACCAATTTATTAATTTCATCGGTTCGAAGTCCCATGATTTTCATTTTATCCCGATTTAGGGTAACTAATACTTGCGGTTGTCCAACTACTTGTTCTACGTAGATATCTTTCGCCCCGTCAATACTTGAAACATTATGACCAATAACTTTTGCGATTTTGGCTAATGTATCCATATTATCTCCATATACTTTACAAACTACATCCTGCTTAGCACCTGTCATTAACTCGTTAAATCGCATTTGTACAGGATATTGAAAACCAATCGACAATCCCGGAATTACCGAAACCGTTTTGCTCATTTTTTCCGCTAGATCATCATAATTATCCGCCGATGTCCATTCCTTCTTATCTTTCAAAATAATCATTAAATCGCTAGCTTCCATCGGCATTGGATCTGTGGGAATCTCTCCGTTTCCAATTTTTGTTACGATTTTCTCAATTTCAGGATACGATTTTAATAATAATTCCGATGCACGTTGAGTAGCCTCCACCGTAGCTTTTACACTACTTCCAGTAAGAATTCGGGTATCGGCAGCAAAGTCACCCTCTTCCAACTCTGGGATAAACTCACCGCCCAACTGCATAAGCCCATAAATGGAAATAATCAGCAAGACTATCGCTACAGAAATCAACGATTTAAAATGATGCATTGCCCAACGAAGCCTAGGTATAAACCATAATTCCACCGCATGAATTACTTGCTCGCTCTTGGCTTGAAATTTCCCAGGAATTAACGGAATGAACTTACTGCACATCATGGGAACATAGGTTAAAGACAGTAAAAATGCGCCCACCAAAGCAAATGCCACGGTCTGAGCCATCGGTGTAAACATCTTACCCTCAATTCCTTGCAAGGAAAAAATCGGCAAGTACACCACCAAAATAATCAACTGCCCAAACACTGCACTGTTCATCATTTTTCCAGCATTATCCACCACTAATCCTTCACGTTGCTCTTTGGAATAGGTTCCCAACAAATCTCGTTTCCATAACTGATGTAATATCGATTCCACGATGATCACAGCACCGTCTATAATTAATCCAAAATCCAAGGCCCCTAAACTCATTAAATTCCCACTAACTCCAAATAAATTCATCATGATAACCGCAAATAACATGGCTAAGGGAATTACGGAGGCAACGATTAATCCAGCGCGCAAATTCCCAAGGACCAACACCAATACAAATACAACAATCAAGGCGCCCTCTGCTAAATTTTTCTCAACGGTTGAAATTGCATTATTCACCATC
>JBJOFM010000045.1:0-6066 GCA_046048755.1 Bacteroidota bacterium
ATCCGGTTTTTTGAATCCACACATATCGCCAATCTATATCCACTAACACTTACCAGACCAGCGGCAGATTTGCGATGTGGAATTTTAACCATTGCCGAAAAATGGGCGATGGATTTATCGGCTGTCGAATATGGATTTGAATTTAATTCGGAAAATCTAATTCATACTTCAGAGGAAATACATGGAAACAGTGAAGGCAATGGCGCTGTGAACTCAGAAAAAGTGAAGGGTGAAAAATTAGCGGCAGAAAATCGCCAATATTTATCGGATAAATTTCCCATTCCACAAGGCAAAACCACCCATTATGTCAACGGACATATACTTCCCTACCCTGCTTTAGTTAGTTCTGTTAAACAATTAGGTCCAACGGAATCGCTGTGGCAAAATGAGACATTAATAGCTTGCGGGTCAGAAGCTTGGTCGCAGCGTTTTCCCAATAAAACTGTATGGACTGGCGAAATCAAAACCATCGATAGACCCTACCATATTTTTGGATTTAATGGTCAAGAAATCAACGCCGACTTTACCCGATTAACAGTAGCAAGAACTTCACAAACACTAAACGATAGTAATCGACAGTTTGGGGCACACCCCATTTTTATTGAAGAAGGAGCGAAAGTAAATTTTGCCATACTAAACACCAACGATGGCCCAATTTATATTGGCAAAAACGCCGAAATCATGGAAGGAAGTTTGGTGCGAGGTCCCTTTGCGCTATGCGAAGGCGCTGTCCTCAAAATGGCAACCAAAGCCTATAGCAATTCTACATTGGGACCTTATTCCGTAGCCGGTGGTGAAATTTCCAACGTTGTTTTCTGGGGCTATAGCAACAAAGGGCACGATGGGTTCTTAGGGAATGCAGTAATTGGAGAATGGTGTAATTTGGGTGCCGATACCAATGCTTCCAATTTAAAAAATACTTACGATGACGTAAAAGTCTGGAATTATAGAACCAGTAGGTTTGATAAAAGTGGAGTTCAATTTTGCGGCTTAATCATGGGCGACCACAGTAAATGCGGTATCAACACCATGTTCAATACGGGAACTGTGGTAGGTGTGGCTTGCAATATATTCGGATCCGGTTTCCCAAGGAATTTTATTTCTGATTTCAGTTGGGGCGGCGCCCAAGGCGTTGTAACTCATCAATTAACGGCCGTTGATAAAACAGCTACTTTAGTGATGCCTCGTAGAAAACGAGAGTATTCCGAAATGGAAAGAAACATTATCCACGAGGTATTTAGCCGATGGGCGAGCAAAGAATAACAAATTGTACACAGTGATCTTTTTGTAGATTTAAATCGATAATTTGCGGCTCGAAAAACAGGGACTGCCTGTTGATAATCAAAGTATTAAATCCAAACCAAAGGCAAACCTATTTGTTTTATTCATAACTAAACTAGTATCAATCAGATGTTATTTTCCGGTCCTAAATCCGTTATTTCCAACATTCAAATCATTTGCATTTTTATCGGCTGCAGTTTAGGAATTTCAAGTTGTACCATTGAAAAACAATACCATTCCTGGGGGTGGAAAATAAATCCATCAAGTTCTATTGCCCGCAACAATGGATTGAAGGAAAATTCCTCAAAAAACACAACAACCCCAACGATTCGTCGAATTAATAAATCCACAATTTATAAAATGGATGATGCTACCGCGCTTCAAAATCCAAAAGGTAATGGTCAACCACATCATTCGAAAATAAATTTCTTTTTCAGTGAAATTTCACCCAATTCAACGGCAATAAAATACTCAACAAATCATTTTAACAATCTAAGTACTCATTCGATTGATTGGCTAGCTAAACCCCAGGATACGGTGTTCTTCCCAGAGAAATACCAACACCGCAAACACGGCACCCTGTACCTTCCTCAAATTAAAAACGAAGATGAGTTTAATGCCGCAACAACCTATGCAAATTCAAAAGATGTATCGGCATGGAATTGGTTTGATCGGGGTCATATCTCGGCCAAAATCGCCTTGTATTGGCTGTTCGCCTTTATGGCCATGATAATTATCATCGGACTAGGAAACATTTCTTTGGCTGGAGTTGCGTCAACTACCCGAAAAACTATTACCACCGTTTTAATAATTGTCCCCGCAATTTTGTTTGCTATCGGATATATATGTTATTTATTGGGAACGTTTTCCATATGGAAAGCAAACAAATTATACAAAAACGCTTTATATAAATTGCCCTACGATTTAAAGTTAAAAGCAGATGCAATTATCATGCATGCTCGAATTCCTTATGTAAGTAAAGGAGCTACTTTACGACATGCTAAACGCATTTTAAGTTCCTACCCCAACGATAGAAATGGGGAATGGCTGGAAGATGTGAGCAAAACAAAACGCGAAATTGAAACAGGAAGAACTTCGCTCACCATTAACAACTGGAGCCGAATGAGAACCGTTGGCTTCATCGCAACCTTGTTTATTGTTGCATTTTTAGCAATAAAATTTTTATAATTTGCATTTAATCCAACTTAATTACATTATTCTTTTTTTATACATCCAAGTGAGTTACTTTTGCAATCCTTTTGCAAAACAACTTAAACAAGGATGAAAAATAAGTACGTAGATCTAATCAATCAAACTTTTTATTTTCCCACGGAAGAATTTCAATTAGACGATGATAACGATTTGGAATTTCACGGAATTCCATTGATGGATTTGATCGAACAATACGGAACTCCGTTAAAATTCACGTATTTACCTAAGATATCGGAGAACATTCAAAAAGCTAGAACTTGGTTCAATGTTGCTATTGCTAAGGCAGATTATCAAGGTAAATACTATTATTGCTATTGCACCAAAAGCAATCACTTTAGTCATGTTATTGACGAAGTACTTAAGAACAATGTACATATTGAAACCTCATCGGCCTTCGATATAAACATATTAGAAACCTTACATGAACAAGGTAAAATTGCAAAAGATAAATACGTTGTCTGCAATGGATTCAAAAAAGAAAACTACATTGAGAACATTGCTAACCTAATTAATAACGGTTGGACCAATGTTATTCCTGTGATGGATAACCACAATGAAATCGACTTACTTACCCAATATACTGACAAGCCTGTTACCGTAGGTATCCGAATTGCGGCGGAAGAAGAGCCCAAATTTGAATTCTATACTTCCAGACTTGGAGTGGGTTACAAAGATTTGGTGAACTTCTACCGAACCAAAGTAAAACGTAACAAGAATGTAAAGTTGAAGATGTTACACTTCTTCATCAATACAGGTATTTACGACACTGCTTATTACTGGAATGAACTCCATAAGTGTCTTCGTGTGTATTGCGAATTAAAACGCGAATGCCCTGATTTGGACACCTTGAATATTGGCGGCGGTTTTCCTATCAAGAACTCCATGAGCTTTGATTACGATTATGAGTACATGGCAACGGAAATTGTTTCTCAGATTAAACAAGTTTGCAGCGAAAACAACATCCCTGAACCGGATATTTTCACCGAATTCGGGTCGTTTTCAGTAGGTGAAGCAGGAGGAACCAACTTTTCTGTATTGGATCAAAAGTCGCAAAACGACAGAGAAAAATGGAACATGATCGATTCCAGTTTCATGACTACCCTACCCGATTCATGGGCAATAAACAAGAAGTTTGTGATGCTTCCTATCAATCGTTGGCACGAAGAATACGAACGTGTATTGTTAGGAGGAATTACCTGTGATAGTGACGATTATTACAACTCAGAACAGCACGTAAATGCCATTTATCTTCCCAAGTTTGATAAAGAAGACCCATTATACATAGGATTCTTTCACACGGGGGCCTATCAAGAAAGCATTGGCGGATACGGTGGGATTCAACACTGCTTAACCCCAGCGCCGAAACATGTAATTATTGATCGTGACGAAAACGGAGACCCACATTTCCGATTGTTCTCCAAGGAGCAGAGTTACAAAAGCATGCTTAAAACCTTGGGATATATGTAATAGTGGGTGGTATTCCGCTAACGATTTATTTTGTTATAGGCTTCAGGTTTATTTCTTCGTCTTGGGCTTATTGAGGTTTGGATTTATTTAGTTGTTGATCGATTGGAATCAATCCAATGCAATAATCCATACCCTGCGGCGGCTATCATACCGTTGATTATCAATATCTCAAAACCGAAGATATAATCTCCAAACCATGGACCTCCATTGGGATTTATTGTGTAAACTATGGATTCTAGTATATTAAATTTACTAATGTCCCGTTGAGCTGTCCAAACACCTGAAGCATCTGTGCATTTTAAGAAATAAACAAGTATTGGAGTAATTATCGACCATACAACAACGGCCTTTCCGGTAGGTTTCCAGGAAGTAAACATCCCTACCAAAAACAAACCAAGCAATGGGCCGTAGGTATAACTCGCTACCATCAAAACGGTATCGATTAAAGACGATGAATTAAGCCATCGAAAAAACAAAATGGCCAAAAACAACAATGCCGCAAATACCAAATGGAGCTTTTTGCGAACCCTGGTTTTCCTTTGCTCGCTCCACTGGGAGCGTTTATCGGCCTGAAGAAAATCGAAATAGATAGAGGTTGTTAGGGTTGTTAATACACTATCCGCACTGGAAAAGGTGGCAGCACTCAAACCCAATACAAACGCCAGCGGAACTAACCATGGGGCGCCAAATAGAGAAAGGTTGGTTTTCAATGCGAGCATCGGCAACAAACCATCGGGATACGGCTTGCCATCTTGGGTAGGGAATGGAAAACTTGCACCGAATTTTTCGACGTATTCGTACATCATTACACCTAAACTTAAAAAGACAATATTCACTAAAAATATTACTCCTGCAGTAGTTAACATGTTCTTTTGCGCCTCCCCCAACGATTTACAGCTCAGGTTCTTTTGCATCATATTCTGATCCAAGCCCGTCATTACTACACACATAGCCGCACCACCCAAAAAATGCTTCCAAAAGTAATTTTTGGCCATGGGATTCCACTCAAAAATCGTGGAAAGTGAATTTTGAGCTATCCGTATCCAGGGAGCATCGCTCACCCCCTTATTCCAAAAATCCATCCATTCGGTTGAAAATAACAAGCCCAATAAGCAAATGGACACCCCACCAATTAAAAAGACACTCTGCAATGCATCGGTATATACCAAGGTTCCTATCCCCCCTTTGTAGGTGTAGGCCAAAATCAGCAGAATAATAATTACCACCGATAAAGCGAAAGGAATTTCCATGGCATCAAACAGATATCGTTGTAAAATAGCAGCGGTTAAATACAATCGAGCAGCACTCCCCATCAATCGAGAAAGAACAAAAAATCCAGATCCAGTTTGCTGATGTAATGGAGAAAATCGATCGCCTAAATATGTATAAATACTCGTCAGTTGCGTTCTGTAATACAAAGGAAGCAACACATACGCAATAACTACATAACCCAAAACATACCCCAAAACCACCTGCATATAACTCCAATGCGCCGTTTTTACACTGCCAGGAACAGAAATAAATGAAACGCCACTCATGGAATCGGACAACATCCCTAACGCCACTAACCACCATAGACTCTGTCGATTCCCTACAAAATAACCATCCGAGGTAGCTTTTTTACCAGTGATATAACCTATTCCCAATAACAGGCCGAAATAACTCAATAAGGCGATACCGATAAACAGGGCTGACATGATTTGCTAACTTTTTATTTGGTTGGATATGTAGGTTGTTGGATATTCCGACGGTTGATATTTTGCTGGCTGATATTTTGACGATTGATATTTAGCTGATTTGATATTTCGATGGCTTTTATTTCGATAGATGGATATTAGACTGGATTCAACACTACTTCTTTCCAGGAGCATTATTCAACGGCAAGTTTGTAGGTAGCTTGAACTTTTTTCCATACAATAACAACTCCAAACTCTCTTTATTTAATTGTTTCTCTCCCAGCGGATTTAAGGGCAAATAAAACAGCAAATTATTTTTTAATTCTTCTAATTTTCTGAATTCGTCTCCATTCATCCCATAAATCTGACCTTCTTTATCCTCCACGATTATAGCCATAACCTTGGATGGATTTACTGATAAATTGTATTG
>JBJOFM010000046.1:0-13231 GCA_046048755.1 Bacteroidota bacterium
GAACAATACGACTTTAGCAGAAGAAAATGCACGAATAACTGCAAAATTAGATCAGCAATTAGCCGAAAACGATAGACTTAAAAAGTCTCAGGGTGTGCCCTGCGATAAACAAACCAAAACATTGGATAGTTTATTGGCTGTAGAACGGTTGAAAAATCAACAATTGGCGGCCGACTTGGCCAAAGCCAAATCAACCGAAACAAATGCAACAATAAAAGCAGTTGAACAAGATCGGAAATTGCTGGATTTGGAACGAAAATTATTGGAACTAGAAAAACAAAAATCAGCTTGCGATGCCCGAGTTGCAGATTTGCTGAACCAATTAAACTCAGCCAACAGCCAGGTTGCCGTAAATAAAAAATGTTGCGATGATAAAACCAATGAAGTGAATGCTGAGAAATCAAAAAATGCAGCTTTATTGGCGGAAATTCAAACGTTAAAAAATCAAGTTGCGGCCTTAACAAGTCAGAAAACAGCGTTGGAAAATCAAATCAAAACACAAAAGCCTTGCGAAGATTGCACACCTTATAAAACGAGAATCACTGCTCTTGAAAAAGAATTAGCAACGGCAAAAGGTACGATTTCAATGTTGGAAGAGCGCTTAAAAAATCAAATAGCAGGGGAGGATTGTACACCCTACAAAACCAAGGTGGCTCAATTAGAAAAAGATCTTACTACGGCCAACGCAAAAATTACTGCCATAGTAGCAGAGAAAAAGGCTTGCGAGGATAAATTAACCGCTGCAAACAATACCATTACATCGCTTAAATCCACAATTACTGCTTTACAGAATGAAAAGAAGGCTTGTGAAGATAAGCTGGCGGCTCAATCTGGAACCTCCACCGGAGAAGATTGCACACCCTACAAAAACAGAATTGCCGAGTTAGAAAAACAATTGGCTACCACGAAGTCGCAGTTGGATGCAGAAGTATTAAAGACCAAGGCACTCGAACAAAAGTTACTGGGTTGTATCGATAAAGCCGCTTACGATAAAGCTTTGGCAGATTTAGAGGCGTGTAAGAAGAATTCTGCCGATTTAGAATCGCGTTTAAAGGCGTCTGAATCTGCTAAGAATGCAGCGCAGTCGGAATTATCTGCGGCAAAATCAAAAATTGCTGAGTTAGAAGAAAAATTGAAGAACTGTGGATCAACCACCAATTGTGATGATCTAAAAGCCCAGTTGGAACAATTGAAAATGGACTTAGAAAGTAAGCAAAATGCGTACAATGCTTTAAAGGCTGAATACGATGATTGTTTGCAAACATCCAAATCATTGCGTTCTCAATTGAAAGAATGTCAAGATAAATTAAGCGCATCGTCTGGATCATCTTCTACGGAATTGCAAGCGGCAAAAGATGAAATTGCAAAATTGAAGAATACAATCAGTCAGTTAAACGGTGAAATCGCTGCACAGAAAAAGACTATTGATGAATTGAATATATTGTTAACAGAAAAAGAAAGTCAGAATACCCAATTAACCCAGCAGGTTATTGAAAAGAACCAACAATTATCCAATTTACAGACGCGTTTGAAGCAGATGGAAGCCCAATTGAATGATTGCAATGCTAAACTGAAGAAATGTCTTGAAGCAGCTGCGCCTCCAGCACCTGCAGAAGGAACCGGTGGATAACACATTGCTAGCCGATGTATCTGAAGTGTACTTTTCGAACACCCGCATTTCGGTTACATAAAGAAAATTGGATTACGATTTAAATTAAACAAGGCTATCTCATCCGAGATGGCCTTGTTTGTTAAAATCTGGCATGTAAGCGTAAATTGAGTCTTCTGCCCGTTAAATAATCTGGAACCCCGTATCGGTTATTGTCTAGATCTTTAATCCAACTATAACTGATTACATTGTTGATGTCCAATACATTGAAAATATCTAAACTTATCCAAGCTTCACTCAATCGAGCAGATTTTACCCATTGATTTTTATCGGCCGAAAAGGTTTTCGATAATCCAAGATCTATTCTTCTATAGGGTGTAATTACATTGGGTTTGGTTTGATATCGGAAAATTCCATCAAAATAATAGGGTATAGAGGTCCCAATAACTAAACTGAGATTTACTCGTACTGTTGGGTTGTTTTTCAATTGATCTTGAAACACTGCCGAAAAATTAACCCTTCGGTCTGTGGGTCTGCGCAACCAATTTGATTGCACTTCCGCGCCATAAACATCCGTGTAAGAAATCTTTTCTTTGGTTTGCATTATCCCCAACGTAAACCAACTTTCCAATCCCTTGGTAAATTCTCCATACAATCGCTGGTCTACCCCCCAGGCATAGCCTTCCGAAGAATTCACTGCGTAATACCGTACGCGAATGTTATCGTATAAATAGGGTACTAAATCGGTTAAATATTTGCCGTATGCCTCGCTTGTGTACTTAAACCGTTGACCGCGAATCAATAAATTTCGTTCCATTCCCAGCAACAAATGCCAAGATTTTTGGGCTAACAGTTGCTGATTTAATCTACCGTTAAAATTTCGTAATTCCCGATAAAAACAGGGTTGATGGTAGGCCCCTATCGCCAATTTATAGGTAATCGAAGGTTTTCGTATCGAATCATTCGAAATTCTAGCATTATACTGCTTGTTGGGCTCCATCGTGAAACTAATACGCGGCATCCACAGCCACTCATCATTTACAGACCAATATTGATTTCTAATGCCCGCATGTAGCATTAACTGTTTTTTACGATTAAGTAAATGGCTAAAAGTGATAAAAGATTTTGTCCGATAGGATTTTAGTTGATTTTTAGCGAATACATTGTCATCCAAAATAATACTATCTGTTAGGTATCCTAGCAATGGAACATTGTAATCGGCACTATCGTTGTAATACCATTCTTCCATTCTATCTAAAAGATTTTCTGCATGAATCCTTACACCAAACTTAACTTGTTCTAAAATTGGAGCATTTTCTTTTTTCCCTAAAACCACGTGGTCCCATTTTCCGATGAATGCTGCCTGACTTACCGAAGAGGTTAATCGATTTCGGCCATGATCCAAATAGTACCCGTACCCCAAGGTTCGCAAAGGCTTTCCAAAATCCTTACTACCCAAATCACGGTCTAATTCGCTTAGGAAGTAGGCTCCCTGAACATCAAAAAATTCCTGTTCCTGAATACCTGTATGAGCCAAGATTAACTTATATTCTTTTTTCCTGCTCGGTTTGAATACAAGAGATCCACTGCCCATCCCGTAGCGATAAATTAACGATTCCTGACCCGCCATGCCCACATTGAGTTGTAAAGCGGATTGAATAGTACCAAAAGTGGTTGTTCTACTTACCGGGTTCAAGGTGTAATCGTTGGTCGCTACATTCCCTAACAGTTGTACTTGCCATTTTTTACTTAGCTTTAAATTATAAAAAGCTTGCGCATCCCAAAAATTCATGGAATAATCTCCGGAAGTGTTGAGCGATCGAGTCAATAAACTATTGCTGTATTGTCGAATTCCTAACCCTCCATTGCTTCTGTTTCCGCCTGCTAGGTAAGCAAAGCTATTGGTCATAGTACCTAAATTGGCAATTACACTGATAGAATCGGGTTTTTCGTATTGAACATCCAATACAGAACTCATTTTGTCGCCATATTCAGCTCCAAAACCACCGGCACTAAAACTGACACTGCCAACTAAGTCTGGATTGATAAAACTCAAACCTTCTTGCTGTCCGCTGCTGATTAGTTGCGGCCTGAGAATCTCAATATCGTTTACATAAATTAGGTTCTCGTCATAATTACCACCACGAACACTATAGTTACTCGACATTTCGTTTCCTGCACTCACACCAATTTGCATTTTGACAAGGGATTCTATCCCAGCCATCGGAGTGGGGTTTAGTTGTAAACGTTGTGTTCGGATATCTTCCATAAACCCATTGCTGCGTTTGGAAGTAATCACAATTCCATCCATTCGCAAATAGGGTTGATCCGAGTTGCCCGAATTGGTATCGGCATTGTAAAAAAGAGTATCTGGGCTGAGATGGGTCCTCCAACGATGGATTAATACGCGTTTACTATTATAAAATCCAATGACCCAAGTGCCGTCTTCAATATCTAAATTACTTTTGAAGATACCATTTTTATCCGATATTCCCAGTAATTGTTCATTGTCTAATCGAATTTCCACCCCGGCAGCGGGCAATCCCGATGTGCCGATAACAATTCCTTGCCTAGTATTTTGCGCTGATGAAGATAATGGTATACCCGAAATAATAAATAAGATCGGAATTATCCATTTACGGGTAAAAGTCACCAATAATAAACGATAGATATGAATGATTATTGCCAACAGTTGAGTATGAAAATAATTTGATTTGTTGGTAATTCTATTTCTTGTAGGAATTGAATTTTTCTTATTTTTACGATTGTAACGTATTGAATTACAATGGTGTTATATTGTAATTGCCTTTAATTCCGTTATCGTTTGGGTGGGATTGGCAGCACCAAATACTGTATTTCCGGCTACCAATACATCCGCGCCTGCTTCGGTAAGTGCTTTGGCATTTTGCAAAGTAACCCCGCCATCAATTTCTATTAATGTATTGCTTCCACAATCCAAAATCATTGATTTTAATTCGCGCACTTTTGTGTAGGTATTTTCAATAAAGGATTGACCGCCAAATCCAGGATTAACACTCATCAAACATACCAAATCGCATAATGGCAAAATATCTTTTAGCAACGATACCGGAGTATGCGGATTTAGTGCTACACCCGCTTGCATTCCATGATTTTTAATATTGTTTAAGGATCGATGCAAGTGGGTACAAGCTTCATAATGAACCGTTAAAATATGTGCACCGGCTTCTGCAAAAGCTGCTGTGTAACGATCTGGATCCACAATCATCAAATGTACGTCCAACGTTTTCTTGGCCATGGCTTTAAGGGGTTTCATTACCGGAAAGCCAAAAGAAATATTGGGTACAAAAACTCCGTCCATAACATCCACATGGAACCAATCGGCCTGTGAATCATTAATCATTTGAATTTCTTCGTATAACTTGCCGAAATCGGCCGATAAAATGGATGGTGCTATGCGTGCAGACATAGCGCAAAGTTAATAGTTACGACTAAACTTTTACGACTAAACTTCCCGCAGTTTATTATATAATTTTATGGTTTCAACCGCCTCTTTAACATCGTGGGTACGAAGTAAATTGGCTCCGTTTTGTAAGGCTACCAAATGCAGTACACTACTGCCATTTAAAGCGCCTTCGGGTGTGGTATTAAGCAATTTATAAATCATGCTTTTACGCGATAATCCCACCAAAATGGGGGCATCTAGGCCGTGTAATCGCTTCAATCTGTTTAGTAAATGGTAATTCTGATCCAATGTTTTACCAAACCCAAATCCTGGATCAAGAATGATTTGTTTTATGCCAAACTTGCGAATATGTCGGGTCTTTTGGAGGAAATATGTAAATAATGCTTCTTGAATGGGTTCACTGTATACGGGATTTTCCTGCATTGTTTGAGGTGTACCTTGCTTATGCATGGCGATGTAAATCCAGCCTCCGCGTAGCACCGTATTCAGCATTTCCTTGTCATCTTCGCCCGCTGAAATATCGTTAACAATATCAAATCGTAAGTTTGAACAACCCGAAATCACCGATGCTCTGTAGCTGTCAATAGAGATCCAAGTTGCAGGAAAAGCTTCTCGAATTGCCTCAACCGCAGGGTAGACTCTATCCAATTCTTCTTGGGCGGAAACAGGAGTGGAGCCTGGCCGAGTACTTTGACCGCCAATATCCAATAAAGCGGCGCCATCATTTAACATTTGCCCAGCTTTATCCACCAAAGCTTGAATGCTATCAATTCTGCTACCAGAAAAAAAAGAATCCGGCGTAACATTCAAAATTCCCATCACTTGGGGTGAATGGAGGCTGAGTATTTTATCGCCGGATTCTAATGAGTAGTACAAGGTGATTATTTAATTGATTCGTCTGGATTTCCTACCATTTTTTCGGGTCTAACCCATTCGTTGAATTGCTCGTCGGTTAACAAGCCTAAAGCAATGGCAGCCTCTTTCAATGTTGAGTTCTCCTTATGTGCCTTTTTAGCAATTTTAGCAGCATTTTCATAGCCAATATGCGTATTTAGAGCTGTTACCAACATTAAACTCTGATCCACTAATTTTTGAATATTTTCTCTATTGGGTTCAATGCCGATAGCACAGTTTTCGTTGAAACTCAAGCATGCTTGACCTAAAAGTCGTGCACTTTGCAACATGTTAGATGCGATTACAGGTTTGTAAACATTGAGTTCAAAATGACCTTGAGAAGCGGCAAACGATATGGCAACATCATTTCCTAAGATTTGAGCGCAAACCATAGTTAACGCTTCTGGTTGCGTAGGATTTACCTTACCCGGCATGATGGAACTTCCTGGTTCGTTTTCTGGGATGAAAATTTCCCCAATTCCCGAACGAGGACCTGAACTTAGCATTCTAATATCGTTGGCAATTTTGAAACAACTCATAGCAGCCCGTTTAATAGCTCCATGCAGTTCTACCATCGCATCGTGTGCTGCCAATGCTTCAAATTTGTTTGGAGCAGTAACAAAAGGTAGTTCACTTTCTTTTGCAATGTATTTAGCAACTAACTCAGAATATCCTTTTGGTGTATTTAATCCGGTTCCAACGGCCGTACCCCCTAAAGCCAATTCTGCTGCCATCGGTAAAGCGCGATTTATTGCCGCTATACCATTTTCTAATTGTTGAACGTATCCGCTGAATTCCTGACCCAAGGTTAGAGGAGTGGCATCCATAAAATGGGTTCTACCTATTTTTACGATATCCTTGTACTCACGAGCCTTGTGTTTTAGTGTGGTCTTCAATGCTTGCAATCCAGGTAAGGTATAATCAATTACCTGTTTGAAAACAGCAATGCTCATAGCGGTAGGGAAGGTATCATTAGAACTCTGACTCTTGTTCACATCGTCATTGGGATGCAAAACTTTGTTCTCGTCTGTTAATTGCCCCCCGTTCAAAACATGCGCCCGGTTAGCAACAACCTCATTTACATTCATATTGCTCTGGGTGCCGCTGCCAGTTTGCCAAATAACTAACGGAAATTCTTTATCTAATTTACCTGCAATGATTTCATCACATACCTTACAAATCAGTTCACATTTTTCAGCCGATAATGCTCCCAAATCACGGTTGGCTAGGGCAGCACTCTTTTTAAGAATTCCAAAGGCTCGAATAATCTCAACAGGCATTGAACCTTCGGGTCCAATACGGAAATTATTTCTGCTTCTCTCGGTTTGCGCACCCCAGTAGGCATCAATGGGTACATTTACATCACCCATGGTATCGTGTTCAACGCGGAATTTTGTCATAAGTGTCGCAAAGATAATCCAGCCCGTTCTATTGAAAAAATGACAAAGATTATTATTCCATAAAGCGTTAATGATTCTAATTCGTTTACAACCATGAATGTTAAATCAATTAATTATGTTGTTGATTTCCTTGATTGTTGTTAACAGGCATTACCAATATTTTCGTGGTATAAACTTTTTCGCTGTTGCTAAATTTGCATCGTAATACATAAATACCCGCCGCTAAACCATCTACGCTGATGTAGGTGCTTTTTTTGCCGATTTTTTCAAACAATTTTACAACTCTACCATCCAATGTAGTTATCTCAGCTGCATCAATTTCCAAATTACTTTGTATCGATAAATCGCTTATAGCCGGGTTCGGATAAGCCTGAATTTGGATATCCTGATCGCCAAATAATTCAATTCGTGGCTGCATTTGCGAAGGGGTTTGGGGATCACAACCATCATATTGACTGTATTTAGCGATTAATTCTACCATTAAGTCATTTAAATACTGTTTGTTTTCTTTAACTCCTGTAGGCTTTAAATGGCTGCCCCCAATTCCGGAATGATCGGTGATATACAAATAATCCCCATAGGTTGCCGTGGCCATATACTTGAAAAGAAATTCAGAATTTTTATCAATGCCACTGGCCGCGATGGGTATGATCTTTATTCCCAAGCGTGCGGCTTTTTCAATTGTTTCTCTCAATTGGAGTGCGGCATAATCATGAGCGGGAGCATCCAATACTAAAAATAGTATTCTTGTTATGGCCTGCGGACTCCACTGCAAGCCATTAATAGCCACTGCCAACGCAGAATCCACGGCTTCGGGGTAATCACCACCACCGCCAACTGATTGTTCATTGACATAAGCAATTACATCGTCTACTCGATCGGTGAAAGGAGTGGATTTCGTAACGTATGCATCGCCCAAATCACGATAAAACACAGAAGAAAATCGAAATTTAGCACATGGACTAGCGCCTTGAGAACGCATCATCACATCCATCATCTCCGATTTTAAATAGTGCAATTCATCACCCATGGATCCCGTAGCATCCACCACCAAGCAAACATCAACAGTACGGTTAATCTGCGTTTCAAATTGATTGATTTGCAATTCCTCGGCAGCATAATTCGGGGTTAATTTCCAATTTTTACGTTCATAAATTTTTTCATTGTATATAACTACCAATTTTCC
This sequence comes from Bacteroidota bacterium, assembly GCA_046048755.1. Taxonomy (GTDB): domain Bacteria; phylum Bacteroidota; class Bacteroidia; order NS11-12g; family UBA955; genus JAGKXC01. Next base: position 8,535 of record JBJOFM010000046.1, read on the forward strand.
AACAGCGGCACTTGATTTCGCTCCTTTTTCGGAGAGTTTTCCTTTTTCATCCACTGGAACAGAACCGATTTCGCTTGAAACTTTTGTAGTAGAAGTCATTCCCGATTTATCGATGTCCGATGGCATTCCGCGATACGTGCTCCCATTACTTTCTAATGGACCCCGAAAATTCAAATACATAACGGCTAAGCCTCTATTGTCGGTTTTGCAAACCCATACGCGCTTATTTTCTTGATTATACAACTCTACAGTAGCATCTACCAATGGCTTCCCATTTTTATCCGAAAGTTTAATTAATTGTCGATCAAATTGCATTCCCCAACGTTTGGCGATGCCGGCAATAGTAGGGTCTTGATGTGTTTTTTGAAAGGCATCCCAATGGTCTACATCGTTCCAAATGCCAGCCGTAATTTGTCCTGGAGCTATGCTACTTCCTGCACCCGAACTGCTAGACTTAACATCGGGAATACTCTTTGGTGCTTTTATTTCCTCTCTTGTTAACGGAGCAACCGACGATCGGGTTAATTCCTTTATCCGGGTAGGTTCTGTCTTGGAAGATTCAACAGGTTCTACACTCGGAATGGTTATTTCATCGTCAGTAATTACCGAAGTTGAACTTTCCCTATCCTCGGAATATCCTCTAACTACATCCGGACGAACCCCTGAAGGACTAGTAGAAATTCCAGAAGGACTTTTTGAAAGCGCCACTTTCCTGTAATCAACCCCGTCAGATCCAGTTACTTTATTGCGAAACTTTTCCCGATATACTACTTCAGAACCAAAGTAAAACGGAGCAATATACTTCCGGTTTTCATCAGTAAGTACCAATCCTTTATCAATTTTGTTGATGTAATAACCCTTTAATATAGGCTGATAAGGAGTCATTGCCGAACAATTAGCCAAGCCCGCGTCTACCACCAAGATTGCAAATCGATCCCAGCTGTCTTTTTTGCCAGTTTTTGATACGCGTAAAAAGGAATCAATGGCTCTTGTTTCGTACTTTTCTCTAACAATTTGCTGCTCCTTTGCAATTTTTTGATAATACTCAACAATGGCCAATTCAATACTGGATTTTGGTAAATGAAATTGACTTACCCATTCGATACTGCAGACGGTAACTCGTTTGTTTGTGATAGGAAAAGCAGGTCTCGAAATCGGTTGGTTAAAGGTTTGCCATCGGTAAACAGGAATTAGTTTACCGTAGTTGTCTTTTACAGCTAATTGAATGTTTCCATTTAGTTTATCGGTAAAAAACGATTCGTTTTTATAAGCCATGGAATCCACAATTTTTCCGGTAGAATCTATGGCATAAATGAATGGCCATTTTTCATCTGTATTAGAATGTGGGCTTCTACTCACACTTAAATTACTGGCAAAGGTAATTCCTGTAATTCCGGCGAGCGTTAACAGTAATGTCCTCGATTTTGTTGCGATCTTCATGGTTTTCTGTTTAATTTTTTGCACCAATACGCGAACTTGGGAAAAGGTAAATGCTCTTTGCCAATTTTTTTTAAACGGCCATGTTATCTTTGCAAGCAATCTATGTCGAAGAAGAAATTATTGGACGCCCTCAGTTACCATGCCGATGGAAGACCCGGGAAAATTGAAGTTATCTCTACAAAACCTACGCAAACTCAATTCGATTTAGCTTTAGCTTATTCCCCCGGGGTGGCTGAGCCTTGTTTAGCCATTGCGGAAAATGTGGATGATGTATATAAATATACGGCGAAAGGAAACTTAGTTGCTGTAATTTCTAACGGCACTGCTGTATTGGGCTTGGGTGATATTGGTCCGGAAGCGTCGAAACCCGTAATGGAAGGGAAAGGGGTTTTATTTAAAATATTTGCGGATATCGATGTGTTTGATATTGAATTAAACTGCAAGGACGTGGATGATTTCGTCCGCACAGTTAAAGCCATGGAACCAACTTTTGGGGGTATAAATTTAGAAGATATTAAAGCTCCAGAAAGTTTTGAAATTGAAGAACGATTAAAGGCGGAGTTAAATATCCCCATAATGCACGATGATCAACACGGTACGGCAATCATTTCAGGCGCCGGCTTGATCAACGCGTTGCGAATCGTAAACAAAAAAATTGAAGAGGTACGGTTGGTGGTTAACGGTGCGGGAGCATCGGCCATCGCCTGTACCAAACTCTTTGTAAGCCTTGGTGCAAGGAAAGAAAACATAATCATGTTGGATTCAAAAGGGGTCTTGCATACGTCGCGAACCGATTTGGATAAATATAAGCAACAGTTTGCTACCGATGCGAAGGCCACGAATTTAGAAGAAGCATTGGTAAATGCCGATGTATTTGTAGGATTGAGCAAAGGGAATATTCTAAGTCAAGATATGATTCGTTCCATGGCCAATGATCCCATCGTGTTTGCCATGGCGAATCCCGATCCTGAGATCGATTATAATACGGCGATTGCTGCCAGACCCGATATTATTATGGCTACCGGAAGAAGCGATTTCCCTAACCAAGTAAATAATGTACTGGGATTCCCCTTTATTTTCCGAGGTGCCTTGGATGTTAGATCTACCGCTATCAATGAAGAAATGAAATTGGCTGCGGTTAGAGCCATTGCCGACTTAGCCATGGAGCCCGTTCCCGAATCGGTTATGATGGCGTATAATGAGAAAAATCTATCTTTCGGTAGAAATTACTTTATTCCCAAGCCCTTAGATCCTCGACTATTAACAACGGTAGCTCCGGCTGTGGCGAAAGCCGCCATGGACAGTGGAGTTGCCCGGTCTCCAATAACCGATTGGGAAGGTTATAAAGCATCGTTGCGAAAGCGATTAGGAATTGATAATGATTTTGTTAATCGATTGATGCTAAAAGCGAAAACCGCTCCCAAACGGGTGGTTTTTGCAGAAGCCGATAACGTGAGTATTTTAAGAGCTGCCCAAATGGCTGCCAATGAAGGAATTTGTAAGCCCATTTTATTGGGTAAGCAAGAGGTTATTGATCGCTTATTATCGGAAAACAATATCGATATTCCCAATGTTTTGGTAGTAGATCCACGTCAAGAATCAGAAAAAAGAAAAACGTATGGTGAAATACTCTATAGCCAAAGAGCTCGAAAAGGTTTAACTCCCTACGAAGCAGAATATAAAATGCGAAACCGAAATTACTACGGTGCGATGATGGTTGAACAAGGGGATGCAGATGCTTTTATTTCCGGTTTAAGTAGGAACTATCCAATAGCGCTTAAACCAGCAATCGAGGTAATTGGGCTAAGCAAAGATCATAGTAAGTTGGCAGGGATGCATATTATGATGACCAAATCAGGTCCTATGTTTTTGGCCGATACCACGGTAAATATTGATTATACGGTAGATACTTATGTGCAATTAGTTAGAATGGTGCATGATAGGATTAAGTCGTTACAAATGGATCCCCGAATTGCATTAATTAGTTATAGCAATTTCGGAAGTTCTCCGGGTAAATATCCGGATATGGTGCGCGAAGCGGTGGCTATATTGCATAGAGATTACCCGGAAATTTGTGTAGATGGTGAAATGCAACCCATTTATGCGGTAGACGGTAAAGCTCGATTCGAACAATATCCCTTTAATAAATTGGGAGATAAATCAGCAAATGCATTCGTATTTAGTAATTTAAGTACTGGAAATGCATCTTATCAGTTAATGCGAGCAATGGGAATGGCCGAATCCATCGGTCCGGTGCTTTTAGGATTTAAAAAATCGGTACATATTCTGCATCACAGCTCTTCGGTTCGTGAAATTGTTAACATGACCGCGTTGGCAGTTTGCGAAGCTCAAGATAAGGAATGATTATAGAAGTAATTGATTTTCGAAGTAAAGACTATTTTCAAGCCGTTGCTGTTCGAGATAAAATTCTTAGACAGCCTCTGAATTTACAATTCCAACCAGAGCAACTTGACTCTGAGGGTTCGGATATACATCTTGTAGCTAAAGTTGGCAGTAGAGTAGTTGGCACCATGATAATGACCATTATGAACGATAAAGCCAAAATGCGACAAGTGGCGGTTATGTCAGAATATCAGTCTACAGGGGTTGGTAAGAAAATGGTGGAGGCTTTTGAGCATTTTTCGAAAAGTAAGGGATTGAATTCAATTGTACTTCATGCCAGAGAATCTGCTGTTATTTTTTACAAGAAATTGGGATATAACACAGAGGGAGAACCATTTGAGGAAGTTGGAATTCCCCATTGGAAGATGAGTAAATTAGTGTAAAAACGACATTTCATGGATACCGGTAGTTAGCCATGACCGGTGTTTAAGCGTGGAATAAACAATTATAATCGTTTATAAACGCTTTTTCATCCGATTAGAAATCCGAAAAACCATAAGTTTGGATATCTTTGTGTTTTGTAATTTAATGGAAGCTTTAATCACTGCTGCACAATTTGTCTTAGCCCTTTCAATCTTAATCACGTTGCACGAATGTGGCCACTTTTGGGCCGCAAGAGCCTTTGGAATTCGAATTGAAAAATTCTATTTATTTTTCGATGCATGGGGATTTAAATTTTTCAGTTTTAAGAAAGGGGATACCGAATATGGTATTGGTTGGTTACCCTTAGGTGGATATGTGAAAATTGCGGGTATGGTGGATGAGAGTTTAGACAAAGATCAATTAGCCTCCGAACCTCAAAATTGGGAGTACCGCAGTAAACCCGCTTGGCAACGATTAATTGTGATTACGGG
>JBJOFM010000047.1:0-4272 GCA_046048755.1 Bacteroidota bacterium
ACGGAGGCGAGGGATTTCTGAATGTTGGCTTAACCTCCAAATTAGAAACGGCGAAAGACTCTCCCACCAACGATTCCAAAAACTCTTTTGCCCCTTCTTTTTGCTTGTACTTCTTGGAACCTTCGGCCTTTAACAGCTTGCATGAAGCTGTTTGAAATTCACCGGTAATTTTATACTCGGAACCCGATTCAAACTCTTGAATCTCACGCTCTCGCTCTACTACTAATTTAACCGCAACCGATTGCACTCTGCCCGCAGATAAGGATGGCTTTACCTTCCTCCACAATACGGGCGACAACTCAAATCCAACCAAACGATCGAGAACGCGTCTTGCTTGTTGAGCATCTACTAAAAACTTATCGATAGTTCTTGGATTTGCAATTGCGTTCTGAATTGCAGTCTTAGTAATTTCGTTAAAAACAATACGTTTGGTATTAGTTTCTTTTAATTCAAGTACCTCAAATAAATGCCAACTGATGGCTTCTCCCTCGCGGTCTTCGTCCGATGCCAACCAAACGGTCTCCGCCTCCTTTGCCATTTTTTTAAGTTCGCTAACTAATTTTTTCTTTTCTGCCGGCACCTCGTATTTGGGTTTAAATCCATTTTGAGTGTCGATGGCAGAATCTCCTGAAGATAAATCACGAATGTGACCCATAGAGGACTTTACCACAAATCCCTCGCCCAAATACTTTTCAATGGTTTTGGCTTTCGCCGGTGACTCTACAATTACTAAATTTTTTAACGACATAAATTACTGACTGATAACAAAAGGCTTATTGAAAAGGTTTCCGTTAATTGAAATTCGAGCAAAATAAACACCTTGGGGCAATTGCGTGTAAGGAGCTAATTTCACAGAATTTTCACCGGCAAATAACTGCTCAGAAGGCAAAGTAGATACGAGTTTACCCTGTGCATCGTATATCTCTATATTCGCTATGGCACTTGCAGGAACGGTTAACGTTAATTCCGTGGATTCATTTACAGGATTTGGATGAATTAATACATCGGTGTTAAATGAATTAAAATCTGCGATAGACGCGTTGAAATTACTGATATTGATATTGTCGATATACACCGGATTCCCCCCAGCACTAACGACATCAATTCGGAATATCACATTCTTTGATGAATTCAAACCCAGGGATGATAAAGAGGTAAGTCCTGCCACCCTCCATTGATTTGCATTGGATGGTTTAAAGTTACTGGTATAGGTTTGACCGGTATAAGCCAATCCTGTACCTGAGCGTTCCCAAACTTGTTTAAAGGTACCGCCGCAATCTGTAGAAGCAAATATTCTTAAAATTTCGGTAACATCGGCATTGGGTTGTGCATAAGAAACCATGAACGTAAATCGCAAACCCGAGCCAACCGTTGCATCCACCGCAGGCAAGGTGATGCTATACACATTACCGGCACCCGAATTGGTTACGATGGGTGCTCTCAAACACGTAGTACCTGCAAACGCAGATTGCGTATACAACGAAAACCTTGTAGCGGTAGGTGAAGAATGTGTAAATTTCTTAATACCTGAAAACGATGTGGGATCTCCATTTTCGAAGGTCTCAAAAACGTTGGGCGACAATGTAGATTGAGCAGGTAAAACCGTGATGTAGAGGTCTTTCGTGATGGAATTACTACCACGAGCATTCTGAACGGTTAAAGACACTTTATAGTTTCCTGGGGTTTGATAAATGATGGTTGGGTTCTGGACGGATGAACTTGTTTGTGACGCACCTTGGAACGTCCAGGACCATGCAGTTGGATCACTTTTACAACTTATATCATAAAACTTAATGGACTGACCCGCACAGATTGTAGTTGAACTTGCAACAAAATCAGCAACCGGAGCAACCGATTGAGGCGAAACCCCTGTAGCGAGCAAGTTTGCTGAAGATACATTATTGCTCCTGGGAGCTTGTTTCAAGAAATTATGCATTCTTGTTTTTTGTTTTAAGGTAAACAAACACTGGCAAGAACCATTGGAATAATCCATATAATTCTCCCACATATCTATTTTATCGTTACTCTCATTGCAAGAATTACCATTTGCAGGACAATTTGCATTGGTGAACGTAGACTCCACTGGCGGTGTATCATCTACTAAATCTTGATTGGCGCATCCTCCTTGGAAGGTATGGAACAAACCCAACCAATGTCCAACTTCGTGGGTTAATGTTCTACCACTATCGGAGGCTACCGCGGTTCCTATGGTACCCACTCTGTCGTGTCTAATTACGATACCGTCACCATTAGGATTTAAATTGAATGGGAAAACGGCGTAACCCAAAATCGTACCTGCAGACGAAGGCTCAATAATGTTTGTAACTACCCAAATATTTAAATATTTCTTATAATCCCAATAGATGAGCTTTTTCGCCTGCTCATTATCCATGTCATGCACATTATGAACGGGAGAATACACTCGATTTATCCCATCGAAACACTTACCATTGGGATCTATGGTTGCTAATTCAAATTTAATCTGGCAATCGGCCTCCAACCCTTTAAAAACAGATCGTAACTTCGATAAATTGGGATTTAATAAATTGTAATCCTGGTTTAAAACGCGCATTTGATCCAATATCTGCTCACGGGAAATATTCTCCTCACCATTTGTATGAATTACATGAAATACTACTGGAATAGTATAAATAGCAGCTCGATTTTCAACTTGAGACATGGCGGCTACATTCTTCTCCATGGATTCCTCCAGCGAAATGTTCTCGGGATTTAACTGATGTAATTTGTGACGATGAATATCCGTTCCACAAGGTTCCGTTTGTGCCGATAAAACCGAGGCCCCTAGTATAAATGCTGTGAGAAAAACAAGAGATTGTAGCTTCATGATGATTTTGCAAATTAATGGTAAAGTTTTGAGGAATGGGTTAAAGAAGTTGAAGTTCTACTATTAAATGCGTCAGGAATATGCAGCAATTGCTTGCCCCAAGAAGAAAACCGAACACCTACAACATCCTGTCTTACAGGCAGTTGAATACGATTTTCGGCAATATATTTCCGAGTTGCTTTTTGCACTGAAGTTTGTTTCAACAATAATATGGACGATTCTGGGAATGACTTCGTTGCACTAAATTGACTTCTCACCTCTACAAATACTATCAATTTCCCGTTTGTACATACCAAATCAATTTCGTAACGGCCACTCCTCCAATTCTTTGCTAAAATGGTAAAACCGTGTTGTATCATCCATTCTTGGGCCCATAATTCCCCCATCATTCCTTTCACTTGTTTAACCGTTTTAGAATTTTGAGTATTGGTCATTTAGCAAAAATCTCATCGTTTACTATAAAAATCCAATTGGCATGGTTCATTTTGGTAATTTTGTCCAATGATTAATTGCGAGTTGCAAGATTTACAAAAACAAGACTATGCTAGTACTTGGGATTTGCAAAAACAATACTTTTCGGCGAAAATTGAAAATAAAACCAAAGGAACATCAACGGAGCCCTTTCAATTAATATTTGTTGAACACCCGCATGTTTATACGTATGGTAAAAGTGCTGAAGAAAATAATATGTTGGCAACACCCGAATATTTAAAGGCCATGGGGGCCGAAGTATATCATATTGAACGTGGAGGTGACATTACCTACCACGGTCCCGGTCAATTGGTTGCTTATCCTATATTTGATTTAGAACGTTTGGGCATGGGAATTAAAGCGTATGTGGCGGCCATTGAACGATGTATTATATTAACACTGCAGGAATTTGGCATCGAAGCAGGCATAATACATGATCGAATTGGTGTTTGGATTGATATCGACAAACCCACCGAGCGGAAAATTGCGGCCATCGGAATTCGATGCAGCCGATATGTATCGATGCATGGCTTGGCCTTAAACGTGAATACTGATTTAACCATGTTCCGTCACATTGTCCCTTGTGGCATACCCGACAAGGATGTAACTAGCATGGAAAGAGAATTAGGACGACAAATTGACATAAATTTGGTAAAAAGTATACTTGGTAAACATTTTGCCAATACATTTGGAATAAATTTTATTTAAGACTATGAATAGCAAGCAAATCCGTTGGGCGATAATCGCCGGAGTTATTATCATTTTATTGCTTTGGGTTAGATCCAATTACAATGGTTTGGTAGATGCCGACATCAATGTAGAAAAGCAATGGGGAACTGTAACCACCCGCTACCAGGAGCGTGCCGACAAAATTGGGCAGTTGGTAGATGTAGTTAAAGGAAGTGCCAATTTTGAGAAATCCACCTTAACTGAAATAACCGAAGCGCGTGCTTCCG
>JBJOFM010000048.1:0-16823 GCA_046048755.1 Bacteroidota bacterium
GCATCGGTTTGCATCGCATAAGTTCTTAAATCGCGGGTTTGCAGAGCTTCCTCCCGGTTCCCCTTTTCCTTCGACATTTTCGTCCAACTCACTAACACCCCGTACATGTTTTTCGGTATCCATAGTTTGGCTGTCCGGCACAGCGATATCAACAGATGCGTCCTTCAATTTCTGTTTATCACCCATAAATAATCGAGCTAAAACATTAAAATCTGTACTCGCCGAAACATACCCCAAGGATAATTTTCTTCCGTGAACATCCTCGGTGTTGGGTTCGATAATAGAAAAAATACAATATCCCGCCAACAACAAATGAAATGGAATTAACCGCTTATGATTAATAGCCGATGCACCAATTCCAATAAAAATAATCAGGGGTACTGCTAAGAAGTATAAATGTCGCCATCCATTGTACAACACCGGTTGAAACACCACCGTGTATGCTAAAAAAGCCATCAATACCAACAGGGAGAAGAAAACTATCGGTTGTTTCCAAACTCGATTGGAGGGCCAAACATGCAACAGCACCGCCAATAACACCACCAATATCCATTCGCTTAGCGTTACCAATATCCAAACTGGTAAATAAAATAGGGGTTGTGTTCCGGTTTCTGTATTTACCCAATCGCCGAAGAACAACGTAGGATGCTTCCAAGGATTTTGTGTGCCAAACTGTAAAATCTCTACGAATCCAGTCCATCCCTTCACCCACAGATAGGGATAAGTGGCTACATAACCCAATGCAAAAAGCACCATTGGAATTATAATTCTATTCCGAAATTCTGCCCATCCCAGATTTGCCCGTCCCAGACCTATCCATCTCAGACCTGCCCGCCGCAGATTCGCCCATCCCCGAGACGCCCATCCTCTAGACGCCCATTCTCTAGGACCCTCTGTTTCACTTTCATCTTCATCCGATTTAGCCGAAAACAACTTCCCATTTCCTACCCATTGCAACGCAGAGATTAGTACCGCGCATCCAAAAACCAACAATCCACTCAATCGAATAGTAGATGCGATTCCCAGTAAAATCCAAGGCCAAATTAAAGACCATCGCTTTATTAAAGACCACCGCTGTGTATGTTTACCCTGCCACATCGCATCCAAACCTATCCAAACCCATATCATCAAGGATAAAAATAGCACATCTTTAGAATTATGATGAGCATCGGCAAACAATCGGGGCCAAGTCATGAGTAAGGCAACTGGCAACAACGAAGTCCAATAATGATGTGCGGAACCCCGTTCCATCCAAATTGAATTTCTTCGATAAAACCACCGATACAGACTCCAGCAACTTGCCAAAAATAAAGACCACAACATTCCACGATGCAACAGCAATTTAAATCGCATGCTACCGGGAAAATAAATTTGCTCGGCTAGGTAACAGAGGCTCTCCCAAATGGGTCCAAACAGGCCGTGTTCTTGAACTTTATCAAACCCCACTCTACCACTTAGAAAACGATTGTTTTCCATGCCGATAGCCCGTTGGGTAAGTTCGTCCAAGCCTACCCCAAAATCGCCCAAGGTAATAAAACCCCAAGCTCCGTACATGGCAAAAAAAAGCGGCGCCCACCAAGAAGCGTTCTTAAAAAAATTCGCTCTTGGGGGCGCCGCTGTCATAATTATCAAATAACTCCGTATCGCTACGGAATGTTAGGCGTTAGCCTCCTCGTTCATGTAAGCATCGATTGGCAAACAAGCACATACCAAATTACGATCTCCGTGCGTATTGTTTACACGAGACACCGTTGGCCAGAACTTGCTCCAACGCAAACGGTCCTCTGGGAATGCCGCTTTCTCACGAGCATAAGGTCTGTTCCATGCATCTCCAATTACTGAATTGGCGGTGTGTGGAGCATGCTTTAATACATTGTTATCTTGAGGATAAATTCCGTTTTCTACTTCACGGATTTCCTCGCGAATTCCCAACATCGCATCGCAGAATTTGTCTAATTCCTCTTTGCTTTCGCTCTCTGTTGGCTCAATCATCAACGTACCAGCCACAGGGAAACTCAAAGTTGGAGCGTGGTATCCATAATCCATCAAACGCTTAGCGATATCCTCTGCCTCAACACCCGCTGCTTTGAATTTACGCGTATCCAAAATCATTTCGTGTGCCGCATGACCGTTTTCACCGGTGTACAAAATCGGATATTCTTTCTCCAATCGCGCTTTAATGTAGTTAGCATTCAATATTGCGTAACGAGTAGCCTCGGTTAAACCAGTTCCACCCATCATCTTGATATAGGCATAACTAATCAACAAGATGCTGGCACTTCCAAACGGAGCCGCACTCACCGCGTGCATTGGCTTTTCTACTTCCATTGCTACTACAGAGTGCCCCGGTAAATAAGGAGCTAAATGCTTCGCTACACCAATCGGACCCATACCCGGTCCACCACCACCGTGAGGGATACAGAACGTCTTATGCAAATTCAAGTGACATACATCGGCGCCAATCATACCCGGACTGGTTAAACCTACCTGAGCATTCATATTTGCACCATCCATATATACCTGTCCGCCATATTGGTGAATAATACCCGTAATTTCAGTGATAGCACTTTCAAATACACCGTGTGTACTTGGGTAGGTCACCATCAAACAAGCCAAATTATCTTTATGCTCTTCCGCTTTTGCTTTCAACTCAGCTACATCGATGTTCCCGTGATCGTCACACTTGGTTACAACTACCTTCATCCCCGCCATTACCGCCGATGCAGGGTTGGTTCCATGCGCACTCTCTGGAATCAAAGCAATATTTCTATGTCCTTCGCCACGATCCTTGAAATACTCACGAATTACCATCAAACCGGCATATTCTCCCTGAGAACCCGCATTGGGTTGCAAACTCATGGTATGGAAACCGGTAATCTCCGATAAATCGCTGTTTAACTCCGATAACATCTCATGGTATCCATCTACTTGATTGCGAGGCACAAACGGATGCAACGAGTTAAACTCAGGCCAAGTTACAGGAATCATCTCCGTGGTTGAGTTCAATTTCATGGTGCAACTTCCCAAGGCAATCATCGAATGACACAAACTCAAGTCTTTGGCTTCCAACGACTTAATATATCGCAACATCTCATGCTCCGAATGATAAATATTGAATACCGGATGAGACATGAAATTGCTGTTTCTCACCAATGCCGAAGGAATAACAGGTGAAATTTGGTCCGATGGGTTTACCATCACGCCATCAACCGCCTTGCTGAATACATCGGCAATAGCTTTCACATCGGCCAACGTAGTTGTTTCATCCAAAGAAATTCCTACTACCGAATTTCCTTCGTAACGGAAATTCATTCCCGCTGCTTCAGCCAACGTACGAATAGTTGTATTGTTAGGAACATCAATGGTTAAGGTGTCAAAAAAGTGTGCGTGTCTTACTTTATACACTCCGCTTATTTTACCAATGGCATCGGCCAAAGAAACCGTTAATGCATGGATTTTACCCGATATTTTTTTCAATCCCTCTGCGCCGTGATACACCCCGTACATACCCGCCATGATACTCAATAATACCTGCGCGGTGCAAATATTTGATGTAGCATTCTGACGTTTAATATGCTGCTCACGCGTCTGTAACGCCATTCGCAACGCACGATTTCCATCGGCATCTATCGAAACCCCGATGATTCTTCCTGGGATTTGACGCTTGAATTCGTCTTTGGTAGCAAAAAATGCCGCATGCGGTCCACCAAAACCCATCGGCACTCCAAAACGCTGGGTATTTCCCAAAACGCAATCAGCACCAAACTCACCTGGAGGGGTTAATAACGTTAATGCCATTAAGTCAGAAGCAAAAATGGTCTTAATCCCAGCAGCCTGACAATTACCAACAAATGAGCGATAATCTTCTATACTTCCCTCGCTATTTGGATATTGAACGAATGCAGCAAAATATTCATCCGAAGCGGCAAACGATTTATAATCTCCTAATACAATTTCAACTCCAATCGGTTCAGCACGCGTAATCAAAACATCCAACGTTTGTGGAAACACTTTGCTATCTACAAACAACTTGTGGGCGCCTTTTTTCTTATCCAAGCCATAGAACATCGCCATCGCCTCAGCAGCAGCAGTTCCCTCATCCAATAAGGACGCATTGGCTAACTGCAACCCAGTAAGGTCAATAACCATGGTCTGGAAATTCAATAACGCTTCCAATCGGCCTTGCGCAATCTCCGCCTGGTAGGGAGTGTACTGCGTGTACCATCCTGGATTTTCCATGATATTCCTCAAAATCACACCGGGGACGTGGGTGTTATAATAACCCATTCCGATATAATGCTTGTACAATTTGTTTTTGGCAGCTTTCCCCTTTAGCATACCAAGAAACTCCACCTCGCTCATGGGCTCACCCAAATTCATTGGCTTGGGTAATCGAATGTTTGCAGGCACAGTTTCATCAATAAGCTGATCGAGTGATTGAACACCGATAACCTCTAACATGGCTTTAACATCGTTTTCTCTCGGACCTAAATGCCGGTGCGCAAACGATTCAGAATAACGAGCGTTGAAATGGCTTGACATAGATTCACAAATTTACAGATTCTGTATTGATTTTCTAATCAATTTCAAGTGGTTTAGCAAGGAGTATCAAACTCTTAAACAAACCATCACCTAAAATGCCAAATCATGGAAATACAAAACTCAAATCCTGCCTTCATCTGCTAAGCTATAGTATTGATTTTCAAATACTATCAAATGATCGATTAGCCGTATATCCAAAAAATCACCAGCGCGTTTGATCTTATTCGTTAATTCAATATCCTCATCGCTAGGAACCAAATTTCCCGAGGGATGATTGTGTGCTACCAATATCGCCGATGCGCACAAATCCAAAGCCCGCTTCATCAACAATCGAATATCCACAACCGTACTAGAAATTCCTCCCAAACTCAATAATTCTATCCGTAATACACGGTTAGCCCTATTCAAATAAATACAATAAAACTTCTCGCACTGAGCTCCAAAAAATTTCGGTTGTACCAACTTCATCGCAGAAGATGAATTCCGGATACTGTCTACCGTGGCCTCCTCCTCCAGTCGTAATCGAGCTAAAGACATCGACAAACAAATTAGTTCTACATCTCTTAACTGAATTCCAGGAAAACCTAATAACGACTCTAAACTGCAGGCTGATAAGCCCCTTACACTCCTTCCGCACCACTCCCATAAATCATTCGCCAATTTCAATTTAGATTCTGATTTCTTTCCTTCATCCAACAATTGAAATAACCAAAGAAACCCCTTTGAACGTTCATCAAATTCTACTCCATCAATGTTTTGCAATTTCTGCAAATCCAACCATCGATCCCTCTTTTTTGCTTGTGTTGATAAAAATATTGTCATAACTTTGACAAATATATTTTCAAAATAATTAGATTTGTATCAACCAATTTGAAATTAAACGGATAATTTAACTATACAGTCATGAGCGAACAACAAGAGAAATTAAAAGCCCTGAAACAAACCATCGAGCGTTTAGAAAAAACCTACGGTAAGGGCGTTGTAATGAAAATGGACGATGCCAGAAGCGTTGCCGTAGATGTAATCTCTACCGGATCTTTTGGTTTAGATTTAGCATTGGGCGTGGGCGGCTTTCCCCGCGGACGTATTATAGAAATCTATGGCCCGGAAAGTTCAGGTAAAACAACCATTGCGCTTCATACAATTGCTGAAGCCCAGAAAAAAGGAGGTATTTGTGCATTTATTGATGCGGAACACGCTTTCGATAAAGTATATGCTGAAGCCCTAGGTATTGATACCGCCAACTTATTAATCTCTCAACCAGACGATGGAGAACAAGCATTAGAAATTGCAGATAACTTAGTAAGATCCGGTGCCATTGATGTAATGGTGATAGATTCCGTGGCAGCCTTGGTACCCCGCGCGGAAATTGAAGGTGATATGGGTGATTCCAAAGTAGGTCTTCACGCTCGATTGATGAGCCAAGCGCTTAGAAAATTAACCGGTACCATTTCTAAGACCGGCTGCGTTGCTATTTTCATTAACCAATTACGTGAAAAAATTGGTGTTATGTTTGGCAATCCAGAAACTACTACCGGTGGTAATGCACTAAAATTCTATGCTTCGATCCGATTGGATATTCGCAGAAATGCCCAAATTAAAGATGGAGATGATGTAATCGGTAATAGAACTAAAGTGAAAGTTGCTAAAAATAAAGTAGCTCCCCCGTTCCGTGTGGTGGAATTTGATATACTATACGGTAAAGGTATTAGTCGTGCCGGCGAAGTATTAGACCTGGCCGTTGAAACCAATATTGTTCAAAAAAGCGGTAGTTGGTATAGCTATGATACAACCAAGTTAGGCCAAGGTAGAGACTCCGTTAGAGATTTATTGTTCGACAACCCCGAAATGATGGTAGAAATCGAAGCTAAAATTAAAGCCAAAAATGCCGGTGGAGTAGAAATTCTACCCGTACAGGCAGAATAATTCAATCGTATTAATTTTTTGTTTTTTCTATTTGGAAAGGTCGGAATATACATATTTCGACCTTTTTTTGTAACCTATTAATTCTATTTCAAACCGTTACCTCAAATAGATCATTTCCAATCAAGCCAATAATCCATGACATTCAAATTCAACAAGTTACTTCATTCGTTATTACTCGCATTTGCAATTACCTTTTTAATTGGTTCTCACGCTATCGCTCAGTACACTGCTAATTGGTCTCCAGAAACTAGCAAACTTGTGTCGAAAGTTAAAAAGAATGGCGGAACTAACTATTATTGGTATAAAAATGCTAAATGGGTGCCTGTTCCCAAAGAATCTTGGTCTACACTAAAACAGAATGCACTAAAAAACAATCTTGATGTAAATCAGAAATTGGTAGAAAATGGGAAATTAGTGGGTCAACTTGTAGTTCAGATAAACAAAAAAGGGGCAGTAGTTCATGCTGATTTTTTAGAAGTAAACCACCAAGACTCCACCATTACGAAGCCAATTTTAGCGGCAATTAAAAACAGCCTTTTTGTTGTGCAACCCGCGGGTAACTCTAAACTTACAGATCCATTCATCACGTTTTTTCAATTAACAGGGATGAAAGAACTAGCTCCACAAACAGTAGTTTCTGTACCAGACAACCCAGATTTACCATGGAAACTGAGCGATACCGCAATGCAAAATTCAATCAATAAAATTGAAGCTCCCAAAAATAGCAATATCGGGGAATCGAAAATTAAAGACAGTACAAAAACGTCAAAGGACATCGCATTAATCTCGACTTTACTCAAGGATTCTAATATTGCCAAAGAGTATATAACAAAAGAATCTAAAATCGCTACAAGAAAAGCATTTACAGATTCTAATTATATACAAGCAAGATTCTTTGGCGGAGAAGAGGCCTTTAAAAATCTAATTGTTAACGAATTTAATTACCCCTCACGCTGCATGGAAAAAGGAATTTCAGGGAGTATTATCATTCGTTTCCGGGTGAATAGAGAAGGTGTCGTTGATAAATTATCTACCGTTTCAAAATCACCCCAATGCCCAGAATTTACAACAGAAGCAAAAAGAGTTATTGTGTTGGCGCCATGGATACCGGCAACCTACAAAGGAAAAGTAGTGAATTGTTGGTTAGAAATTCCAATTAAATTGGATGTTCGCTAAGATAAAAATCTAGCACATCCTACTCTTCATCCATTGGATGGCCGTAAAACTTCTCCTTGTACATCATCGGATAAACAACATACAACATCAGCATTCTACTGTATCGAATAATAACGGGAATATTCAATAGCAAAAATGCCATGATTCCTCCTATGGCATAATCCCAAAGTCCTAGGAATTTCATCGCAATACCACCCGTAATGATGGTACCTACTATGAGCGCATAACTCCAATACATCGCACCAAAAAAGAAACCTGTCTCCGGTTCATAACTCAAATCACAATTGGGGCAGTTATCATACGTATCTGAGAACTGACCTAGGGACAAGATAGATTTTTTAAACACCCTACCCTTGCCGCACCGTGGACATTTGCAAGCCAAAAATGGCGCTAAACCCGCTCTATTATAATCTTCCATGCAAACGCTGCTTGCGACGGTAATTAAAATAAACAGCGCCAGCAGTTCCCACCAAAACGTAAGGGGTAGCTAATAAGAACAAAATCCCTTTGTTAATTCCATTTCCAACCACAGGCTTACTCAACGATTGTTGGCCTCGGTTGGATGTTAACGCGGTCTTACACATCGGACACTGCGAATAGCCAACGCTTAATGCAGTAATCAAAACACCAAAAACGATTAACTTTTTCATTATTATTTAGAATGGGAAATATTTAAATGGATAATACGGTGCAATCATTAAATAAACCACAACACCGGTAATTGACACATATAACCAAATAGGGAATGTAATCTTTGCAATTTTACGATGCTTAGCAAATTGATCGGTTGTACTGTAGTAAACAGTATATAAAACCATCGGTAATACTGCAGCTGCCAACACTATATGGGTTAACAATATAGCGTAATACGAATATAGAACAAATCCTGTGCCTTCGTGTTTAGTATGGCTCATACATACGTGATATGTTACATAACTCACTAAAAATAATCCACTGAGTAAAAAGGCACCCAACATAAATTTCTGATGCGAAGCTTTATCGCCCGATTTAATTGCTCTTAATCCAAATATCAACAAAATACTTACGATACTATTAATCGTAGCATTGGTGAAGGGCAACGCTTTAGCAAAATCCGCCGAAGGTCTGTACTCTGATGGCAAATACTGCAACAATACTACCACAGCAAAGACAGCAATAGAAACAATTAATACTAACCTAAAAAAGGCCTTATCGCTAATCCAAGCTTTTTTTTCTGTATTCATAAAGTAGGTTATTTATATCGTCGTTTATTCGTTTTACTCGATCCAATTTTTCCTTTAATGTGGCTCCTCGTGTTTCTAATATGCCTCGAATATGTCGATTTTTATCTATAATTACGATTTTATCATCGTGTATAAAATCACTCCCGCGTTGCTCGGTTGCCAACAAAAGATCATTTAATACCCAATCGTAAATTATCGACTTCCTGCCCGTGGCAAATGTTCTTTTATACAGATCTGCCTTATAAGCAGCAGCATACGACGCAATCACTGGAACAGAATCGTGTTCCGGATCAATACTGATCGTCAGGAACTTTACCTGAGGATTAGTTCTAAATTCCTCGGCAATTACTTGTACTTGCTTATTCATTTCCGGACAAACCTCAGGACACGTGGCAAAGAAGATATTGGCTATGATAATCGACGAATCAAAATCCGAAAAATTAATTTCTTTACCGTGTTGGTTAACCAACTGAACATCCGAAACCGTATGATAGGATTTACTACCATCAGGATTGGTAAATGTCTCCCCTAAATAGGGTAACTCCTGATGCACCCAAACAGCTTTGGATAGCAATAATACCCCGATAATGGGTAAAATAACAAAGGCCGCGATTGCGGCCTTTCGTAAATATGTTTTGTTTAAGGCCATTATTATTTCATCCAAGTGATGGCATTACCTTCATACAGTAATCCCATAATCAAACCGATGATAAAAATAGTGGGTACTAAGATGATCATCGCAAGATTAATCTTCTCGTGTTTCAAGTGCATAAAGGCTCCAACAATGTAGTATGCCTTCACAATTCCGAAGAAAATGAAAATAAAGTTTCTAAATCCTGTAGGTTCCAAGGCAAAATAGATGATAAAATCAAAAATTGTAATACCTAATAGGATCCAAAACGTTCTCCATAATTCCTTTGTACCGTGACTCTCGGTATGAGGAACATAGTTCATTGCATCGTATTCTCCGGGTTTAACTGGAAATTCCATAGCTTTATAAATTAATCAATTAAATCAAATAGAAGAAAGTAAATACAAACACCCACACAAGGTCTACAAAGTGCCAGTAAAGACCAGCCTTTTCGATCATTTCGTAGTGACCGCGTTTTTCAAATACTCCACGAACTGTCATGATATAAACTACTACGTTAATAACAACTCCACTGAATACGTGGAATCCGTGGAATCCGGTAACAATGAAAAACAATGCAGCAAACGGAACGGGACCATTGGTTCTATCACCATCAGCCCAATGAAACGCATCACCAAAATCAATAGTGGATAAATGCTTATAACCCTGCTCAGTAATTCCAAACATATTGGAATGCAATCTAGCACCTTCATGGATGAAGGTATACCATTCCCAAGCCTGACAGCCTAGGAACATTGCACCACCGATGATGGTAAGAATCATATATTTTTCTACTTCCTTTCTACTGTTACGATGGCCTGCTTCAACGGCTAACACCATCGTTACGGATGATGCAATCAAAATGAAGGTCATTACACTCACAAATAGCAAGGGCAAGTGTACTCCGTGTATAAATGGAAAATGGTTAAAAATGGATGCTGGGTCGGGCCACTTCGTCGTAACTGGACTCACCACGTTACTAAAACGTTGTGCTCCGTACTGTACTAGTAAACTCGAAAATGTGAATGCATCCGATAAAAGGAAAATCCACATCATTAACTTTCCATAACTAACATTGAAGGGAGATCTTCCTCCCGCCCACATAGGCTGTTTTTCAAATGCTGCTTGCGTACTATTGGCCATGGGTAAATCTATCTTGCAAAGTAAAGGAATAAATATAAAATAAACCACAATAAACCTACAAAATGCCAATAAGTATGAGTTACCGACATAAATGTTAATTGTTTTTTGTGAATTTCCAGTTTAAAAGCTTTGTAAATCCCTACCAACAACAGGATAATTCCACCCAAAACGTGTGCAACGTGAACCGCAGTGATCATCCATACGTACGAGGCTGAAATATCTTCGGGTCTCGGGTTAACAAACGTTAACTTCATGGCTACTAATTCCTTCCAACCTAAGTACTGAGAAATACAAAATAGTATCCCTAAAGCTAATGTAATTATTAGATATGTTTTATTCTTACCCAATTCATCATTTTTGGCATTTTTAAAGGCCAAATAAATAGTAATCGAGCTTATAATCGAAATTATTAAAGAGATTAAAAAATAAATTGGCAAATTAAACATCGTCCATGTTGCCTTCGCTTTCGCGTCCGGTTGGTGTACAATAAAGGCACTAACCAGGGCTGAAAACAACATGCTCGATGCCAACATGAATAACCACATGTTCAATTTTGCAGGGGCTACCAATGGTGCCTTATCTTTAATTTTCTTTTGAGTAGTAGTAACCATTTTTTTAAAATATTATGTAAGCTAAAAACACCAATGGCGTATATAAAAAGGATGCAAACAGTAATTTTCTCGCATCCGACGTTTCCAAAGTTTTAAACAATCGGTAAGCAAAAAAGATAAATATAAGACCAACCGGTAATACCAACATTCCTGCTTTGGGCTCTGCCACTTGATAATAAATTGGCATAATACTTACTAAAAACAACAACACCGTGTAAATAAGTATGTTATAAGCACTGCGTTTGTCTCTTCCACCCTTGGAAGGCAATAACCAATAACCCGCCTTCAAATAATCATCGTGCAACAACCACGCAATCGCCCAAAAATGAGGAAACTGCCAAAAAAATTGAACTAAAAATAATAAAATTCCCACCTCGTCTAATCTTCCCGTTATCGCAGTGTAACCAATTAATGGGGGAAAGGCACCAGGAAAAGCACCTACCAAAACCGCTAATGGACTAACCTGTTTCATCGGTGTATACACAAAAACATATAACACCAATGACAAACCTGCTATAAACACTGAAATAAAAGGAGCTTTTAAACTTAGAATTATCATTCCCAAAAGTCCAGTTATCCAACAAAAAATCACTGCATCGCGATACGGTATCCTATCCTCCACTATGGGTCTAGCCGATGTTCTGTTCATCTTACCATCGTTCGACTTCTCAATGATCTGATTCATTCCATTGGAAGCGAAAACAACAAACATCCCACCTATCAACACCGCCAAAAATTCAATCCAATCAAAACGCTCCGAAATTGTTCCAGAAATTGAATTTACCTTACAACCAATCAAGTAACCAAATACAGAGGTAGCTGCTACCGTGCTGGTTAACCTAAATTTAATTAACTGCAAATAACTCGGAATATGTACCCTCGATTTATGCATGACTACTTCTATGTTGTATTATATGGTGATGTTCTGAAATTGCCCAAATAAATCCAAGAGTTACAAAAGCACTTCCGAAAACAATATGCATTACCTGAGACCACATGGGTAAAACATAAACCACTTGAATTGCTCCTAAAACAATCTGAATCAATGCAATTATTAATAAGACAAATTCGGGACTTTTAATATCAACAAGACCAACCTTATTTTGTTTGTAAACCCAACGCGCCAATACCAATAATAATATTCCAGGTACGTAACGATGTACTATAAAAACCCAACCCATACCCGACAAATTCAACATTGAATCGTGTTCCGATATTAAAGCAGCTGTTACACGCAATAATTCCGTCTGTTCCCTAGACCAAGTACCTAAAGTTACCACAAACCAAGAAACTATCCAGAATACGAATGCTTTATTTCGATTGGAAAATACATTGTCAGTATTCTTTAATTTTAAATTACTAATCCAATGGATTGAATTGCTCAGGGTATAAGCCTTTATCATAGAAAATAAACACACAAACGATAACAAATAATGGAGCGAAACGATTCCGGGTATCAAATTCGTCGCTACTACAAGACTCCCTAACCAAGCATTTAACAACAAAAAAATAAATCCAATGGTAACCCAAAATCTGTATTGTTTTAAGGAGCGCCGTATGAATACCAAAACAATCCAAGCTAACCCAAATAAACCGCTTAATACACCAAACAATCGATTAATATATTCAATCCATGCTTTTATAGGATTAAATTCCTCCGGTACACGAATAGAAGGATCGTTTCGAAGTCGTTCCGCAGATTGCTCCATCCCTACTTTTTCTAAAAAATTCGCAAATCGGTCTACTTTCTTTAATCGTTTTTCTAAAAATACCGTCTGATAATTTGCTGGCAAATCACAATCACATGTTGGTGGCGCTAGCAGTCCAAAGCACTTCGGCCAATCAGGACAACCCATACCGCTTCCAGTTGCTCTAACCAATCCGCCCAACAAGAACAATAAAAAAACAGACGAACAGGCCATAAGTCCTATTCGTCTGTACAATTTTTCTATTTTCAGGGACATCCCTAACGATTAGCTCAAGCCAAAAACTTTCTTAATCGCAGCAAAGAATACAGTGGATTCTTCTGTTTCCTTAACCTCTTCGGTTTTAGGAGCAGATTTCGTTTTTACAGGTTCTAATACTTCTGGAGCACTTTCATCGGGAACATACTGCGGGAAGAAGTCTTCCTCACGATCCGGTCTAGAATACTCGTAAGGTCCACGATAAACTGTTGGAATCTCACCAGGCCAGTTTCCGTGTAAATGCTCTACAGGAGTACTCCACTCCAAGGTGTTTGAATTCCAAGGATTTTGTGTAGCTTTCTTACCACGGAACATGCTATAGAAGAAGTTATATAAGAATAATAATTGAGCAAAACCACCAACCAAAGCGGCAACGGTAATCAACTTGTTTGTATCTCCCCAAATTTCGAAATCTTTCACCAAAGTGAACATATAGTATCTACGAGGAACTCCGGCCAATCCCATGAAGTGCATTGGGAAGAATACCAAATATGCAGCGATAAAGGTTAACCAGAAGTGGAAATACCCCAAATTCTGATTTAACATCCTACCATACATCTTAGGGAACCAATGGTAAATACCAGCGAACATTCCAAAAATAGCAGCCGAACCCATTACCAAGTGGAAGTGTGCTACCACAAAGTAACTATCGTGCAATTGAATATCCAATGCAGCATTACCCAAATATATACCTGTTAAACCACCAGAGATGAAGAAACTCACCAATCCGATAGAGAACAACATCGCTGGATTAAATCTCAAATTACCACGCCATAAGGTAGTTAGATAGTTAAATACCTTAACCGCACTGGGTACCGCAATAATCAATGTTAAAATCATAAACACTGAACCCAAGAAAGGATTCATACCGGTAATGAACATGTGGTGTCCCCAAACGATGAACGAAAGGAAACTGATACCCATCAACGAAATGATCATCGCCGTGTAACCAAAAATTGGCTTACGCGCATTGGTAGAAATTACTTCAGAAGTAATACCCAACGCAGGCATCAAAATAATGTATACCTCAGGGTGACCCAAGAACCAAAATAAATGCTGATATAGAATAGGCGACCCACCTATATTCTCCAATGCACCTACTCCCTCCAAATAAATGTCAGATAAGTAGAACGAGGTTCCAAAACTTCTATCAAAAATCAAGAATAAGGCAGCTCCCAATAATACTGGGAACGACAACAATCCCAAAACCGCTGTAAAGAAGAAAGCCCAAATAGTTAATGGCATGCGATTCATGCTCATACCTTTGGTTCTCATATTCAATACGGTAGAAATATAATTGATACCACCCAACAACGAAGACACAATAAACAAAGCAATTGCAGACAACCACAAAGTCATACCCAATCCAGATCCTGGCATCGCTTTTTCTAAAGCACTCAATGGAGGATATACTGTCCAACCACCGGATGCTGGGCCAGTCTCAATAAATACGCTGATTGTAAGTACTACGGAACTCATGAAGAAGAACCAGTAACTCAACATATTCATGAACGGAGATGCCATATCACGAGCACCTACCTGTAACGGAATTAATAAATTCGAAAACGTTCCACTTAATCCAGCTGTTAACACATAGAATACCATGATAGTTCCGTGGATAGTAACCAATCCCATATAAAAATTAGGATCTAGCTTTCCATCTACAGCCCATTTACCTAATAAGGTTTGCAAAATTCCAAATTGCTCATCCGGCCATGCTAATTGCAGACGGAAAAGCATAGACATGGTCATACCAAGGATACCCATGATAATTCCTGTAATCAGGAACTGCTTGGAGATCATTTTGTGATCCATCGAAAAGACATACTTCGAAATGAAGCTCTCTTTGTGATGATGATCGTGATGATCGTGGGTGTGGTGCTCTGAATGTAATGAAGCGGTGCTCATATCAAAGTTCTTGTTTTTTTAAGTTGAGAAGTTTAACGAATGGCCATTGCTGGTTTAGCTGTTGAATCTGAAGTCGTTGGTGCTGCAGGTGTTTCCACTACTGCTGGGGCTACGATTGGAGCTTGAGACGCCAACCAAGTATTAAACTCAGCCTCATTTTCAACAACGGTTATTTTAATCTTCATGTTGTAATGCGCTGCTCCGCAGATTTTATTGCAATACAAATAGTAATCAAATTCTGGATTTCCTTTAGTCTTACGAGCCTCTGCCGTAGTTTTTGAAGGAACAAATGGGAAAACCGTACTCATTCCAGGTACACAGTTCATCTGTAAACGGAATTCTGGTGCATACGCAGAATGAATTACATCTCTCGCACGGAACTTAAATCTGTACGGCTTATTCTTAATCAATACAATTTCCGTTGTTACCTTATCGTCGTTTCCAGCATTATTAAATACTGCTGGCATCGCACGGTAAGCAGCAATTCTCTTTAAATTAGTTTGCTTTCTACGTAAGTCTTTTTCAATTTGACCCTCGTAAGCACCACTATGAATATCGTCTAATTTTTCACGTAAAGCTTTAGCTTGGGTTGTGTAGACTTGAGCTAAACCACTGGCATTCAATTTATCCAATTGCGATTTCCACAATTTCGAAGAATCGTTGACTGTCTTTAATTTGGTTTCTAATTCCGCAATTTGTGTATTCAAACGAACAACCAAAGAATCTACTTGATCACCAACAGCAACTCCTAAAGGATTTGAACCTGAAATAAAATTGAAATTAGCTTCCCCGAAGGTATTGTCATTCCCCGCATAACGAGCTTTCCATCCAAACTGATAAGCAAACACTTCTATTTCTTGATCCTTCTTATAATCTTCGCTATCCGCAGCTCCACGATAGGTGATTTTAGTCCATGTATCAAAACCGCGTAATACCAAGAAAGTTAATACAACCGCTGGCACAATGGTCCAAATCATTTCTAATTTGTTGTTATGGAAATAATAATGAGCCTTTCTATTTTCGTTATACTGATAACGGAACATGAAATAAAACAACAAAAACTCCGTGATTAAAAATACCACGAAGGTGATACCAAATGTCCACATGAACATAGAATCAATCGTAGACCCGTGTTCGGATGCAGCATCCCACAACAACAAATATTTGCCATGCTCACTGATTTCCCAAAACACTCCACCCAATCCTAAAACAAGCACAATGATACCTACCCAGGCATTAATGCGGTTTGCACTCGCAATTTTTTTGCCCGTTACAGACTCTGCCAATCCACCAATGTCGAAGGCACGAGCAATAACCAATACGATTAAGGCGATTAACACCCAAATCAATATGCTTACCCAATCCCATGAGGTAGGATCGAATTCCTTTGGTGGTTCAATCACATCACCGGTCGCAGATTGTGCAAACGCATACATAGGTGCAACAATCGTTACGATGAACGTTAAAATTCTCTTAAACAATAAGTTAGAAACAACTTTGGGGCTTATAATCGTCATTTTGAGAGCCTTTAAGGGTATTTTCAGTTCGCGAATTTAATATGTTACGACCTTTATCACTACTTTTTTACAAGGAAATTTAGCATCTTTATTTATATAGAACGATTCTAATTTAACGCCTAACCAATAGAAAATTAATCAGTTATTATTGTATCAATTTTTTCTTTGTTTTTGCCCTCTAC